>CALILB010000322.1 GCA_938016625.1 uncultured bacterium
GGCCTCAGACAGCAGATGCCCCTTACTTGGAGATCCACCCTGACTCCCGCTCTCGAGGCCTCGTAGAGGGCCTTGATGCACGCCTTGTCGACAAGCGCGTTCATCTTGAAGGCCAGGTGGCCGTCACCGCTCTTCTTGTGCTGCTCGATCTCGCGCTGGATGCAGTCCAGGATCCGCTGTCGCATACTCCCGGGCGCCACCAGCAGCTTGCGGTAATCGTCCTTGCGCGAGTAGCCGGTCAGCGCGTTGAACAGCTGGGAGACATCGGCCGCCAGGTCGCGGTCCGATGTCAGATAGCCCATGTCGGAGTAAAGGCGGGCCGTGACCGGATTGTAGTTGCCGGTCCCCAGATGGACGTAGCGTTTGAGGCCCTCCGGCTCGCGGCGGACCACCAAACACATCTTGGCGTGGGTCTTGAGCCCCAGCAGTCCGTAGACGACATGCACACCAGCCCGCTCCAGCGAGCGCGCCCAGACGATGTTGTTCTCCTCGTCGAAACGGGCCTTTAGCTCCACCAGAACCGAAACCTGCTTGCCGTTCTCCCGCGCCTCGCGCAGCGACCGAACGATGGGTGAGTTGGGTCCGACTCGATAGAGGGTCTGTTTGATGGCCACCACATCGGGATCGGCAGCCGCCTCCTGGAGAAAGTCCACCACCGGCGTGAAGCTGTCATACGGGTGGTAGAGCAGCACATCGCGATCCTTGAGAATCGAGAACATGCTCTTTGCCCGGGCGAGAGGCGGAGAGACCACCGGTTTGAACGGTGGGTCCTTGAGCTCGGGTCGGTCCAACGACGCGAGCTGCATCAAGTCCGAGTGCCCAAGAGGGCCGTCCACCGCGTATACCTGGTAGGGCGCCAGACCCAAGTTCTTGGTCAGAATCTCGCGGATCCTGTCGGGCATGCGGGCATCGATCTCGAGGCGGACGGCCGAGCCGAAGTGACGCTGACCAACAACCGTCTCCATCGCCGCCAACAGGTCGGAGGCTTCGTCCTCTTCGATCTCGACGTCGGCGTCGCGGGTCACCCGAAAGGCGTAGGCCGAGTCGATCTCGAGCCCAGGGAAAAGGGTATCCAGGTTCTCGGCCACCACCTCCTCCAAGGGCACGAAATTGGAGAACGAATGGCCCTCGAGACCGAGGCGCTCCTGGGTATCCGCCTTCTCCTCGCTGGGGATTCGCACGAAGCGCGGAAACATGTGTGGCACCTTTACCCGGGCAAATCTCTCGCCATGCACCGGATCCTTGACCACCACCGCCAGGTTGATGCTCAGATTCGAGATGTGAGGAAATGGATGCCCCGGATCGAAAGCCAGGGGAGTCAGCGCCGGGAAGATCTCTCTCTTGAACAGCTTGCGAAGCAGCTTTCGCTGTTTGCTCTTCAGATCATCATGGTTGAGAACCTTGATCCCCTCCCGCATGAGCAGGGGCCGGATCTCGTCCTTCCAGCAATCCTCTGCCTGGTCGAAGGCAGGCTCCAGACGGTCGCGGATGGCAGTCAACTGTTCGGCCGGCGACATACCGTCGGGTGGGGCATGGAGTGCACCACCGGCGAGCTGACGTCTCAGCCCCGACACACGGATCATGAAGAACTCGTCCAGATTGCTGGAGAAGATGGATAAGAATTTCACCCGCTCGAGAAGGGGATTCTTGTTGTCGAGAGCCTCTTCCAGGACCCGCTCGTTGAACTGCAGCCAACTGAGCTCGCGGTTCAGGTAGTAGGTTCGGTGGTTGAGATTCGCCGCCTTGCCGCGCGGTTTCTCTTCCCGGGTTTCTTGATTTGCCGCTACGACTTCGGCCATCTAGTCACTCCCTCGCTGCTCTCCATTTCCGTGTGGGTGATGCAAAACACTTATTCTAACAGACTTACGACGCTGAGAACTGCGGCTTGACCTGAGCCCGATCTCGTACAGAATACGTGCGGGAATTCTCGGCCCCAACACATCCCTGGGAATCGAACATTGAAGAGTCTCTTCATCCTCCGCCACGGGAAGTCGGACTGGAATGCCGACTTCGCCGCCGACGACGAACGGCCGCTTGCACCGAGGGGACAATCGGCGGCGCGAGCGATGGGTCTCTTCCTCTCCCGTCTGGGACAAATCCCGGATCTGGTGATCTCGTCGACGGCTGTCCGCGCCCATGACACCGCTCGCCTGGCGGTAGAGGCCGGCGACTGGTCCTGCACGGTGGAGACCAACCGCAAACTCTACGAAGGCGACACCGATCTGGTCCTGGAGTTGGTTCAGAAACAGGACGACTCGTACGAAAGCCTGTTGTTGGCCGGCCACGAGCCGACTTCGTCGGCGATGGTCGGTCGACTGATCGGCGACGGCCTGGTCAGAATGCCCACCGCCGCCCTGGCGCGGATCGACTTTCCGGTGGAGAACTGGGCGGACATCCGGTTTGGGCGCGGGACGCTCATCTGGCTGGTGACGCCAAAGCTGTTGAAGAAGGGCTTGGAGACGTAATGGCAAAAAAGCAGCTCATGGTCGTCTCCTCGAGTGGTGGTCGACAGCGCTTCTTGCGTGGCATGATCACCCACTCTCTGATGCAGCGGGGCCTCGAGTTCGACGAAGCCTACGCCATGGCCCGTGCCATACGCGATCGGCTCGCCGATCGGGAAGAGGTAACCACTGCGGAGCTCCGAGACCTGATTCCACAACAGCTGGAAGAGACCCTCGGCTCCGAGGCCTCCTCGGCACTCAGGACACCGACGCGTCCGCTGTCCGATCTGCGAGTCGATGATCATGGACGTGAGGTGCCCTTCTCCCGGGGTCTTCTCGCCCGCAGTCTCCAGGCCGCGGGTATCGACATCGATCGCGCCTATCGGCTGGTGACCGAGCTGGAAGGAGATCTCCGGTCGCAGGGTGTGACCGTTCTGGCCAGGGCCGAAGTGGCTCGCCGGGTCGGCGACCTGCTCGAGAGTGTGGAGGGAAAGGGCAAGGCGCGCCGCTACCGCATGATGCGGAGGATTCAGAACCTGCCTCGGCCGCTGGTGATCTACGTAGGTGGCGCTTCGGGCACCGGCAAGTCGACCCTGGCGCTCGAGCTGGCTCCCCTGCTGCGGATCTACCGCATCAATGCCACCGACACCATTCGGCAGGTCATGAGAATGGTCTTTACCCCCTCGATCCTGCCGGCCCTACACAGCTCCAGCTTCGAGGTGGCCGGGGCGTCCGAGCACGGCGAAGAGCGTCCAGGCTCGCCCAGCGATCCCGACTTTGTCGAGCGCCTCATCTCGACCTATGAAGAACAGGCCACCCGCGTTTGTGTCGGCATTCGGGCGGTTGTCGAGAGAGCCAGTGCCGAGAACATGAGTATCGTGGTCGAGGGTGTCCACACCCACCCGGGCATGGTCCCGTTCCCCGACATGGAAGGCAGCGTCTACCAGGTGCCTCTGATTCTGGCCACACTCGACGAAGAGGCACACCGCTCGCGATTTCTGACCAGAGCTCGCGCCGGCGGCCGGCGGGCAGAACGCTATCTCGAGAACTTCGAGCCGATACGGGTGATTCACGATCACATACTGCAGCAGGCCGAGCTCCACGACCGGCCACTTCTCGACACTTCCGAAGGCGATCTCCCGGTGGTACCCAGCCTGCGCATCGTGACCAGCGTGCTCGAGAAGGGCCTGCCTTCTCCAGGTCTATCCGCCGATCCAAATACCCGGCCCGAGGCCCCGACTCTGCTCCTGATCATCGATGGGCTGGCCGACCGACCGGTCCGTGCTTTGGGTGGGAGAACACCCCTACAGGCGGCCGACACTCCAACTCTCGATCGCCTCGCCAGCGAAGGGCAGTGTGGTCTGGCGGATCCCGTGGCTCCCGGTGTCGTCCCCGATACCGCCGCCGGTAGTCTGGCGCTGCTCGGCCAATCCCCGTTGGCACTCAAAAGGGGACCGGTCGAAGCGCTGGGTGCGGGCATTACCCTCTCGCCCACCGATGTGGCCCTGCGTGGGAACCTCGCCACCCTGGACGAGGAGGGTCGGGTCATCGATCGTCGTGCCGGCCGCATCCGAGAGGAGGCCGGCGAGCTGGCACAAGCCCTGGATCGCATCTCGCTGCCACCCGGATTGAACCGGGACGTCAGGGTAAGGGTGAGTGTGGCCACCGAGCATCGTCTCGCCATCGTGCTGCACGGAGAGGGCCTTTCATCGGCCATCAGTGGCAGCGATCCGGGCGAGGGCGCTCCATTGGGGCCAGCCCTGGTTCCCAGCCCGCTCGATCCCGAGGACGAGCAGGCCACCTACACCGCCGGTGCCCTGGCACTCTGGGAGCAAGAAGCGCGCAAGATGCTGGCCGACCATCCGATCAACCGGGCACGCACCGAGCAGGGGCTGCCGGCGGCCAACGCGGTACTCACCCGCGGTGCCGGGCGGATTCACCGCCTTATCCCGCTCGAAGAAGACGGTGCGCCGCTGCGGCTGACCTGTGTCGGCGGCGATCACACCCTTCTCGGCCTGGCGCGATGGGTGGGCGCCCGCACGGTGACCAGCGAGCTGATGACCGCCAATCTCGACACCGATCTGAAGGCAAAGTTCAAGGCTGCCGAAGAGGCGCTACGCCTCGACGATCTGGTTATCCTTCACCTCAAGGGCGCCGATATCGCGGCGCACGACCAGCGACCCGATCTGAAGGCGCTGTTCTTGGAGCAGCTCGACCAGCAGCTGGCTCGCTTGCTGGAGGAACACGAGGGACCTCTCAGGGTAGCGGTGGCCTCCGATCACGCCACCCTGTCGGAGAGCGGGCAGCACGCGGCCGATCCCCTTCCGGTTCTGATCTGGGGTGAAGGTATCGAACCCGATGGGGTCGAGATCTTCGACGAACAGTCGGCCGGCGCCGGGCGGCTGCAGAGATTTCCACTGCAAATGCTTCTTGGGCGCCTGTTCAAGCTCAACTGATCTGGAGATAATGACCAAATGGCCAAAGGGTTGAAGATACTCTACGACTGTGAGGCGTGTCCTGCCTACTGCTGCTCGTACCCGCGGATAATTGTCGAAGACAAGGACCTGAAGCGACTTGCCAAGTATTTCGGCATCAGCAAGCGGCAGGCGAGGAAGAAGTTCACCAAGAAAGGTGAGGAGCCGGGCGAGCGCGTGCTGCGTCACAAGAAGGACGAGGTCTACGGCACCGCTTGCCGATTCCTGGACCGCGAGACCCGCCAGTGCTCGGTATACACCGGCCGGCCTAGCATCTGTCGCGACTACCCGGGTCTACGACGCTGCGGCTACTGGGAGTTCCTCAAGTTCGAGCGCAATCTGCAAGAGGACGACGAGTTCATCCCCACGGCGTACAACCCGTAAAGAAAGGGCTTAGGGGCCTAGCCCACCCGCGCCACCCACCCGGGGCCTAGGGGCTTAGGGGTTCTGAGGTTCTGAGGTCCTGAAGCGGCCGGCCTCTGTGCCGGCCGGGGAGGGAGGGGGACCCCCTAAGCCCTTAAGCCCTTACCCCCCTAAGCCCTGGGTGGTTGGGGGGTCCGTCCCCAGGCCCTCCAGCGTGTAGTGCTTCCTCGTGTGCCGCGGGTACCAGTGCCGGCTGTGCTCGGCGAAGCGCTTCCAATCGGGCTCCCACCGGTAGTGGGAGACCACCATCGAGTCCCGATCCACCTCGATCCAGTTACAGGTGTTCTTGTCGCGCTCGCCGGCCCGCCCGCGGTTCGAGGTGGTGGTGCCGGAGTGCAGAACCACCACCGGCGGTCTGCCCTTGGGATAGAACTCTTCCGAGTTGCCGATAAAGGCCTGGTGAAGATGTCCGGAGAGGATGAGATCGACGCCGACGCTGGTGAACAGATCCATCGCCTCCCGGGCATTGGTCATCACCTGCTGATGTCCGAACCAGGGCGGCGGGATGATGTGGTGGTGTGCGACCACGACCTTGAACAGCTCCGCCGGCGCCTTCTCGAAGAGCTCGGCGACCTCCTGGAGGCGGCTCAAGAGGACGCGGCCGTCCTTGAAGGTCCAGCCGTGGGCGGTGTTGATGCCGACGACCAACAGCTCCTCGTCCTCGAAGAGCGGCTCGAGCTCGGGGCTGAAGTTCCTTTTGTAAGCCCCATAGGGATCGAGGAACCGCTCCCACACCCGGTAGAGGGGAACATCGTGATTTCCCGGCACCGTCAGCGTCGGAACCTTTATCCCGTCCACAAAGGCCCTGGCCTGCCGGAACTGGTGTGGTTTGGCCCGCTGGGTCAGATCCCCCGAGATCACCACCAGGTCTGGTTGGCGCTGGGAGATGAGCTCGAGCACCCCCGAGCTGAGCGCGGACAGATGCGGCGGACCAAAATGGACGTCGGAGATGTGGCAGATGTTACGCACGAGACCTGGAGGGTGCCCGCCGCCAAGAACCGGTGGTGACGCGGCTAAAGAACTTGCTTGCCGATAAACGTGTTTACGTTCTCGGTCAGGCTGTCGGCGGCAAAGCCTGAGAGTGCGACGACGATGGCCCGTCCCCTGCTCCGACCAAGCAAGAAGCCTCCTACCGCGGCGACGGAGAGAGCTGCAATCGGATAGGCCCGCACCAGGTGCTGCCAATCCAACTCTTCTGGCATGAGCTGATCAACGAGCTGATCAGCGTTCGAACCCTGCCGCTCGAGCTCTTCCATCCAGATCTCCTATCTCCTCGCAGGCCGGAGCTGATCGGATGCCGACCGTGCAACCGATGCCGCCGCGGAACCGATCAGTCCCGTCGGCCTCTCATCATCAGACCGAGGAGGAAGCCGACACCGGCGGCGATCAGCACCGATCGGCCGGGGTTGTCCTGAACATACTCGTTGACGTCATCGATCAGATGATCCATATCCTTGCGCGCTTTGTCATAGCCGACACGCACCTTCTCTGCGGCCACCGCGTACTTCTCCTTGGTTGCCGCCGAAGCGCGCTCCGCGCTCTTTCCCATCGACTTGGCCGTCTCCTCGGCCCCCTTGGCGACCGCGGCGAACTTCTCGCGTGCCACGTCGACCTGTTGGGCAACGGCACTCTTGGCTACCTCGGCTGCCGCCTCGGCCGCCTCCGCCGTGGCTTCTTTGGCTTTTGCGGCCTTTTTCTTGGCCGTTTTCTTGGCCTTCTCGATGTCTTGGACGTTATCTGCCATCTCGACCTCCGTGTGAAGACGGGGCCACCTTGCCCCGACCTAAACTTACACCATCCGCAGACGCACTCCAACCCGCGGAGCACAAGCTGCTATTCTGCCGCGGATAAATAGAGGGGCCTGTAGGTTGGACAAAGACGAAGTCAGACAACTGCTGGAAGAGCTCGCTTCGGGCCGGGCGGAGGTCGGTGATGTCTTCGACCGGTTGCAGGCGGGCGGGGTCGAGGACCTGGGCTTTGCCCGCCTCGACACCGATCGCGAGCGACGCACCGGTGTCGCCGAAGTCATTCTCGCCCCGGGCAAGACCGACGATCAGCTGGGAAGCCTCGTCGAGAAGTGCCTGGCTCGGGACGGGAAGGTCCTGGTCACTCGGCTCGAGGCCGAGCACGCCAAGCCACTTCTCACCCGGTTCGAAGATCTTCGGTATCACGCCACCGCCCGGGTGCTCGAGGCGCGGCCGAAGCAAGACCCCTGGTGCCCACCGGTGGCCGTGATCTCGGCCGGGACCTCCGACCAGAATGTCGCCGAAGAGGCTGCCATCGTGCTGGAGCACCTAGGTCATCCGGTGGACCGGATCAACGACGTCGGGGTGGCCGGGATCCACCGGCTCTTCTCGGTTCTCGAGCGGCTGCGGGCGGCCCGCGCCCTGGTGGTGGTGGCGGGTATGGAGGGTGCATTGCCGTCGGTGGTCGCGGGTCTCGTCGACCGCCCGGTCGTCGCCGTGCCGACCTCGGTAGGCTATGGCGCGAGCTTTGGTGGTGTGGCCGCGCTGCTGGGCATGCTCAACTCCTGCGCCGCCGGCATCGGCGTGGTCAACATCGACAACGGCTATGGCGCGGCGACCCTGGTCCATCGCATCGCACCTGCCGAAAATCGGGAGTCCGAGCCATGAGCCGCCGGCTGCTCTATCTCGACTGTGCCGGTGGCGCCGCCGGAGACATGGTGCTGTGTGCACTTGCCGAGGCGGCGGACTGTGCAGCGCTGATCGAAGAGCTGCCGACACGGCTCGGCTTTCCGGATGTCACCCTCGACTGGCCGGCGGCCAGACCGGGTGGGTTCGCGGCCCGTCGTCTGCAGGTGCATTTCGACCCGGCCGCCCACCCCCGGCACCGCAATCTGAGCGAGGTCACCGAGCTCTTGGATCGTGCCGCTGTCTCACCGGATGCCACTTCCCTGGCCAACCGGGTCTTTGGATGTCTGGCCCAGGCAGAAGGCGAGGTGCACGGTGAGCCGGTGGACAGGGTCCATTTCCACGAGGTGGGTGCCGTGGACGCGGTGATCGATGTGCTTGGCGCCTGTCTTGCCCTCGAGCAGCTGGCGGTGGACGAGGTGGTCTGCTCAGAGCTCCCCATGGGGCACGGCACGGTGAGCTCCGCCCACGGCACTCTTCCCCTGCCGGCCCCGGCGGTGGCGGCGATGCTGCCCGGGGTACCGGTGCGACCGGCCGGCGTCGAGGGTGAGACGGTGACGCCCACCGGGGCCGCCCTGGTGACTACCTTTGCCGACCGGTTTGGTGCGATGCCGGCGATGACCGTCGAGAGGGTGGGTGTCGGTGCCGGCTCCGCAGAGTATCCCGGTCTGCCCAATGTGCTCCGTGCCTTTGCCGGCATATCGACGGCCGAAGTCGAAGTGTTGGACTCGGAGCATTTCGTCGTCGAGTGCAACCTGGACGATCTCGACCCCCGGGTGCTGCCGGAGGTGATCGGCCGTCTGCTGACATCCGGTGCGCTCGATGCCTACGTAACCCCACTGGTGATGAAGAAGGGACGGCCCGGCCACCTGCTGACGGCATTGGCACCGGCCGCCGCCACCGATGGGGTCATCGACGTGCTGCTACGCGAGACCACCAGTCTCGGCTGTCGCAGCTATCCGGTGACCAAGTACCACCTGCAGCGGCGGATGGAGACCGTCGAGACGCCATGGGGTCCGGTGCCGGTCAAGGTGGCGCTGGCCGGCGAGCAGGTGCTGCGCCGGGTGCCCGAGTTCGATGCCTGCGCCGAGTTGGCGCACGCCGCCGGTGTGCCAGTGCGCGATGTTCTGGCCGCGGCCACCAGCGCGGCGGAGAAGGAGTAGACGAGTGGACGCTCCGACGACCCGCCCCTCCTACGATCTTCTGCTGGACTGGTTCAAG
>CALILB010000323.1 GCA_938016625.1 uncultured bacterium
GGCTACTACTATGCTCACCTGGAAGCTCTTTCCGCGCACAGCTCCTACATCGCGGACGACTGGGTGCGTTGGGGCAACGCCAACCAGGTTCGCGCCACCAACCTGAAAGGCAGCGAGCTCCGGCTTGTCTACACGATCCGATCCAAAATGAATCTCTTCGCCCGCTTGTTCTTTGTCGATGCCATCGATCTGCTCGAAGCGGGCGACACCACCAGGGAAACCGGCAATCGCCTGCGCGTCGACTGGAACTTCTCGTTTTGACGCAGAATCGGACTGGACGAGGCTAGTCAGCCACCGCTTTCCTCGCGCTGGCAAGGATCACCGCCGACTTCCCCGCCATCTCCTCGTAGTAGCCGATAAAGCGCTCGATCTCCGGGGCTTCTTGATCGCCCAGGTTGTGGGCCCAGCGGTAGGCCACCGGCTGGTACCAGAGAGCGGCCTCGACGGTAAACGGTCCGTCGGCACCCCCCAGATCCACCGAATAGCCGATACGGTCGCCACCACCAACGAAGTCCTCGTCCTCCCCTGCCCCACCGTGGACTGCGATGTCGTGGTCGGCGGTGGTCTTGTCAAAGCCGTCCGGCAGCAGCCGATTGTCCTTGAGGTAGGTGATGGCCGACAGCAGGACCGTGGTCACCGAGCCGTCGGGCTCGCCCATGATCGCCTCGTAGATCTGTACCTTCTCGGGGTGGTCGATGGTGTCGTAGTGGGGCTCGAACCGCGCCGGATCGGCGTCGTTGTCGTTGCCCACGATCGAGCCGTCCGGCTCGAAGGCTCCCGACTCGAAGACAATTTCGCCTTCCGCATTCCGCACCACGAAGTGAATCCAGACACGGCGCGATGGGTAGGCGGAGGGGAGCTTGTGTCCGGCCAGGTTGGTGATCACTACTTCGGCCCGCAGCACCCCACCGTCGACTTCGAATTCCTCGAGCGACACCATGCCGGCGCGGGTCTGGAGGTTCTTGGTCGTCTGCTCGACGGTCGTTGCCAGCTCCTGTGGCAGTGCCGTCACCGCGAGCACCTGGCGGTGGGTGTTGAGGATCCGCGGCATGAGGATATTGCCGCCGCGGAAGACATGCCGCGACACCCCCTGGCGCGACACCCCGAGCACGCTACTGATGGCCATCTCGCCCTCGATCACCGGCATGTGGCAGTCCTGGCAGCTCTTCTCCCCGGCATAGGCGCTGTGCTTCCACTCGAGGTAGGGCACCTGCTCGGGCAGCTCCCCCACCACCTCGCCCTCGTCGTCGAGGGTATGGGTAAACAGCGTATGGCAGGTGGCACAGAGCTCGGAGCTCTGGATGTGCTCGCCTTTCTCGGGCAGGAAGCTGGAGGCCGAGCGCATCAGGTGCATCCGTCCCTCGCCGACGTCGTAGGGGCCATAGACCCGCCGCTCGCCTTCGGGGGTGGTCGTGTCGAGACTGAAACCGGCGGTAAAGCTCGAGCGCTCGCCCAGCCCCTCCTCCCCGATCTGGTGGCAGACGGCACAGGAGACGCCATCGGCAGCCCGCAGGTCGGCGGGATCGGCGCCGTGGCTCAGCGGCAGATGGCTGAAGATCTCGCCCATCCGACCCTCGGCGTTGGCCTGGAAGCGGGCCATCGGCATGTGACAGGCCGAGCACTCGTTCTCGATCACCGCCGCGGCCGTCGGATGGACCAGCGTCTCCCGCCGGACGGCGGCCTGCCAGTAGGGATCCCGCGCCGCGTTGGCCATCATCGAGCCGCGCCAACCGACACCGATCGAAACGTCCTCGCCGGCCGGGGTGAGCAGACCGTTGTGACAGGCCATACAGCTCTCGGCGGTGACAAAGAGATTTGGCACCCCCTGAGCACCGAGCGTAGCTGCGCCAAGGAGGGCTAGCGCCATCACCACCAGGATGAAATCAGTCTTCCAAGTCATCTCCCTACCACCCCTCGAAAAGCGAGCCGTCGAACCAGTCCCAGAGAAAATAGAAGACCACCTGCGTGTCTCTGATCTCCCGTTCGTTGAGCGGGGCTCGCAGCCCGATGTTGAACATGATGTGCTGGCGTTTGTTGAGGGTAATCTGCATCTGGGGCACGACGCTGTATCTGATGGTGGCGTCGCCGGCAAACTCCCGGCCCGCGGTGAGCTCCACCATCGGTGACCACGCCCGACCGAACTGTCCGGTGGTCCCGGTCCAGCCTAGCGCCACCCGGAGAAAGCCCGCGTTCTCGGCCTTGTCTTTGTCGGCGGTGAGCTCGAGCCCGGCCTGGCTCTGGAAAAAGAAGTCGGCAGGCAGTATCTGACCCCAGAGGACCATCGGCTCGAAGACCCAGGTGCCGTTGCCAAAGCCGAGCTCGTCGTCACCCGTGGGGGCGATGAGCTCGCCGGCCACCGAAACGATCGTGCCCTTTTCAGCGCTGTGGTAGACGGCGCGTTTGAGAGCAAAGGCGATGTCGCCGACCGACGAGGTCCATCTCGTCGTGCCGTCGTCATCGATGACATCCGGTATCTCGAGCCAGCCGAAGGGAAAGACGACCTCCCATTGGTTGCGGGGACCAAACCGCTGCTCGTACACCAGTTTGTTGAGCACCGAGCCCCGACCCTCGGTCTTGATCAGGGTCGTGATCACCGCCTCGTCCTCGGGGTAGGCCTTGCCCGTTATCAATGCCCGCGGCAGGTTGAGCTCACCACGCGGCCAGCGGTCGTCGGTACAGAAGGTGCGGATGTAGTCGACCGCCAGCTGCACCTGGTCGACGGTCAGGACACCCTGGAACGCGGGCATCAGCTCGGAGAAGCCCCGCGAGGGACCGCCCTCGTAGGCGATTCCCACCCAGTCGCTGTCCGGCTCGCGGGCAGCGAAATCGCAGTCGGTGAAGTCGGGCACAGGTGTCGAGAAACCGACCAGGCTGGCCGGCGCCCCACGGCCGTCGGCCCCGTGACAGGAGGCACAGGCCGCTTGATAGATCCCGCTACCGGTACTCGGGATGTTGTCGCCGGCCATGGCCGGCAGGGCCAGGGTACCTACCACCAGCGCCAGAAAGCGCCAGGGACAGCCACGACCACCTTGTTCGGTATCGAGTTGGAACTCCCCTCTCAAGGTCCACCTCCCTCCGTTCGGCTGGACCAACACTCCGCCTCCGTATAATGTCACCCTCGATGCGCCGAGTCACCGGTTATGTGATGTCGGAAGTCCTCGGGCCCTTTGTTCTCGGGTTCCTGCTGTATACCTTTCTGCTGCTCATCCAGTTTCTCTTTGCCTCGGCGGAGATGATCATCCGGCGGGGTGTCCCCGCCGTCCAGGTGGGAAAGCTGCTGGGACTGACGCTGCCCAACATCGTCGTGTTGACGATCCCGATGTCGTTTCTCTTTGCCATTCTCGTGGCCATCGGCCGGCTGGCCTCCGACAGCGAGCTCACCGCGCTCCGCGCCTCGGGGGTAAGCCTCTTCTCCCTCTACCGACCGATCTTCGTCTTTTCGCTACTGCTGATGGCCGTCAACACCTACCTGATGGTCGATACCCTGCCCAAGGGCAACAGCGCTCTCCAACAGCTGAGAATCGACATCATCACCCAGAGTGTCGATCGTCAGGTCGAGCCACGGGTCTTCTACGAGGAGTGGGAAGGCGTGATGCTCTATGTCTTCGAGGTGCGCCCCGGCGAGTCCGAGTGGCAGGGCGTCTTTGTCGCCGAGAATCTCCCTACCGCAGAGAACCAGGTCACCGTCGCCTCACGCGGCGAGGTGCGTCTGGACGACGCCGGGGAGCGGCTGGTGCTGCATCTCGAGGACGCGGTTGTCCACAAGGTGGATTTCCGCAACCCCGACAAGTACACGATGAGCAGCGTCAAGAGCCTGGACCGCGTTCTGGTCGACCGCTTTACCACCCAGCAACGCACCCGTGCCCGCTCCTCGAAGGGGCTGCGCGAGCTCAACCTGCGCGAGCTGCAGGAGAGGTACGAGGACCCCGATGCCTCACCCCAGATGCGCAACCTCGCCCGGGTCGAGATCCACAAGAAGTTCTCCATCCCCGCGGCCTGTGTCGTCTTTGGCCTCATCGGCCTGCCTCTGGGTTTTATGGGCGGGCGTGGCAGTCGCACCTCGGGGTTCGCCCTCTCGGTGGCCATCGTCCTCGTCTACTACGTCTTTCTCAACAACGGTGAGGAGGCGGCGAGAATCGGCAAGATGGCGCCCTGGCTGGCCATGTGGCTGCCCAACTTCATGCTCGCCCTGGTGGGTCTGTTCATGCTGGCGCGCAGGAATCGTGACAAGAACCTGCTGCTGCTGCCCATCGATCGGTGGGTCCGCCGCTTTAGATTGCCGGGTCGCAAGGCAACCGATGCCGACCAACTCGGCGAGCCGGAGAGCGCGTCCGAACTACCCCGCCGGCAGCGGCCAACGCAGACCGATGTGGTGCTCCGACTCCCCCACTTTCGCTTCGGATTTCCCAGTCTTCTCGATCGCTATGTGGTCAAGATGTTCGTCTCGAGCTTCTTGCTCGTCCTGCTCTCGGGGGTCTCCATCTATATCGTGGCCGACCTCACCCAGCAGATGGACGACATTCTGAAAAACAAGGTCAGCAGCACCGTGGTCTTCGACTACTACAAATATCTCTCGATGCAGCTCGCCTATGAGATCTCACCGGTGGCGGTGCTCGTCACCATCCTCGTTGTCTTCGGGCTGTTATCGAAGACCAACGAGGTCGTGGCTGCCAAGGCCCTCGGGGTGAGTCTCTACCGCCTGGCGCTGCCTGCCCTGGTGGCCGCCGCCACGGTCGCCCTGCTGGCGGCCGTCCTACAGCTTCGCGTGCTGCCCGCCTCGAATGCGCGGGTGGCCCAGCTCAGAGACGAGATCAGGGGGAAGACCGGTACGCGCACCTACCGCCGTGCCGATCGCCAGTGGCTCTTTGGACAGGGGCGATACATCTACAACTACCTCCATTACGACGCTGAGCAGAAGGGCTTGCAGCGGCTCCAGGTCTTCGAGTTCGACGACGACTATCAGCTTGCCAGGCGGTTCTATTCCAACACGGCCAGCTTCCTCGGTGATGCCTGGCTGTTCGACAGCGGGTGGGTGAGGTCCTACAAAGGGCCGAGTGTGCTGGATTACGAGACCTTCGACCAACCGGTCATCGACTACTACCCGGAGACCCCGGAGTACTTCGAGTCGGAGTTCAAGAAACCCGAGGCCATGAGCTATACCGAGCTCAAGGAGCACATTCTGGAGGTCCAGGCCAGCGGCCAGGCGGCGCCCGAGCTCGAAGTGGAGCTTCACAAGAAGATCTCGTTCCCGGTCGTATCACTGATCATGGGCTTGGTGGCGCTGCCCTTCTCCTTTCGCCTCGGCCGACGGGGCACGCTCTATGGCGTGGGTGTCGGTATCCTGCTGGGGATGGTCTTCTACGGTGTCTTCGCCTTTGGCTCGACGCTGGGAGAGACCGGTGCCCTGCCACCGCTGGTGGCGGTGTGGAGTCCCGGCATCGCCTTCGCGCTCTTTTCGCTTTACCTGCTGCTGGGTGTGCGGAGCTGATCGCCGATGGAGGTCTTCTTCCTTTTTCTGCTGGCGCTGACCGTGGGGTCACTGACCACCCTCTATTGGATCCCCGAGCCGGATCTCGGCCGCGGCTACTTCCAGCTCAACGCCCTG
>CALILB010000324.1 GCA_938016625.1 uncultured bacterium
GTGTTCGACGGCGCCCCGCAGGAGTCGTCGGCCGCGAGCTTTGGCACCCTCGGCGTCAATTTCCGCGCCCATAAGCCCGGCTGAGTCTCCATATACTTGGGCCATGGAAGCCGCGCGCAGGCTGACGACTGCGGACGGCACCGGGCTCGCCTACTGGCTCTGGCAGCCGGGGGCCGAGCGCCGGCGTCTCCTGGTGCTCATCCACGGTGCCGCCAGCAACCACACCCGTTGGTCGGAGTTTCTGGAGCACACCGAGCTCAAAGAGTCGTGGGATGTGCTGCGACCCGACATGCGCGGCAATGGCGAGTCGATGGTACGGGGGCGGCTCGACACCGAGATCTGGAGCCGAGATCTGGCCGAGATCCTCGAGATCGAGGGCTACCCCTCCGGCCTGGTTATCGGTCATAGCCTCGGCGCCCAGATCGCCATCCACTTCGCCGCCCGCTACCCGAGCCAGGCTGATGGCCTGGTGCTGATCGATCCGGTCTTCCGCCGGGCGCTCATCGGCAAACAGCGACGGATCAGCCGCGCCCGTCCCCTCTTTTTGCTCGCCATCTGGGTGGCGCGTGCTCTCAATTCCCTCGGCATCTACCGCCGGCAGATCCCCAACCGCGACCTGAAGGTTCTCGACCAGGAGACCCGCAAGGAGCTGCAGACAGCCCGCTCGAAGGAGGAGATCGCCAAGAAGTACGGCGCCCTCGGGCCGATCCTGCGGTACATGCCGACGGCCAACTATCTCCAGCAGCTGGTCGAAACCGTCGGACCGGTTCCCGATCTGGCCGCGATCCACTGCCCGGTTCTCGTGCTCCTCTCCTCCGGCATCACTTTTGCCCACGCCGAGATCAACAAGCAGGAGATCGCGCGCTTCCCGCGGGTCGAGGTCGTCACCATCGAGGCCAACCACTGGCCGCTGACCGAGCGGCCCGCTGAAGTCCGGCAGGCCATCGAGAACTGGGTCGGAGCAAACTACTCGGCGGAATTCTCTTGATGACCGAAATGGGCGACCCGGAAGCCTTCCTCTCTCTCGGTTTCTGCTAAGGTCCGCCGCCAGGCATCCACTGGTAGCTCCAAACAGCAGAAGGAGCAAGACCAGACAGCTGTAATCTGGCTGTCCACAACTTGCTACATCCTGCCTCGCTAATGCGGGCAGTCCGAGATCGGGTAAAGAGAAGAATGAGCAATTCTTACGGTCGAATCGCCCACCTGGCCATGTTGGCGATGGTTGGCCTTATGTGTCTGCTGCCCGTCGAGGCGGAGGCCCAGGGCGATGGCCCTCGGGTTCATCTGCTGGCGCCGGTCGGTGTGAACGCGCTCAGCCTGACCTACATGGATCTGGCGAGCAACATGAACTTCACTCAGGAGATCCTCCTCGAAGACGCCGACATCGGCAGCCGGGTCGCCGTTCTCAACTACAACCGCTTCTTCTCCCTTGGCGGCCGTTTCGCCGAGATCTGGGTGGCGCCCATCTGGGGCTCGGTGGATGGATCGATCCGAGTGGGTGACGATCCTCCCCCGATCATCCCCTTTCCACCCGGAGCCAACCTCGAGATTCCGTCTGTCTCGGGGCTGGCGGATCCCTATGTAGCGCTCAAGGTCGGCCTGCTGGGGGCACCCGCCTTAGAGCCCGCTGAGTTCATGCAGCAGCGGCAGCGGTTTCAAATCCACGCCCTGCTCGGCGCCTATCTGCCGCTGGGCGACTACGAGGGCGATCGGCCGCTCAACCTGGGCACCAACCGCTGGACCTTCCGCCTGGGGCTGCCGATGGTGCTGCCGATCGGCAATCCGGCCAAGCAGACCTTCTGGGAGATCGTCCCCAGCCTCAGCCTCTTTACCGACAACGACGATCCCTTTGGCGCCGACCTTCGCGAGCAGGATCCACTGGGCGTCCTCGAGACCCACCTCTCGCACAATTTCTCCAAGAAGCTCTGGGGATCGGTCGACCTGCGCTACCAGTATGGTGGGGAGACGACGACCGACGGTGTCGCCGACGACAACCGGCTCAATCAGCTGGGCGGCGGCCTCACCCTCGGCTGGGCTATCAGCCGCAGCTGGACGATCTTCGCCGGTTATGGCGAGATTCTGGCCGGGAACGACAACAGCGAAGGCTCGATGATCCGTCTACGGCTCATCTATGCCTTTTGACGAGCTCACCTCGAGCCGCTGACCATTGGAGAGATGATGAACCAAGCCCAAGCGACATTGAGATCGAAACCCTACCTCGTTCCGACCATCGGCCTTCTGTTTGGCCTGCTGAGCGTTGCCTGCACACCCCAGGGTGACGGTGAAACCGGATCCGTAAGGACTGCTCCGCAACCATCGGCATCCACCGAAGCACCGGCCATCGAGCCCGACCCCGACAACGACTACTCGCCTTATGCCGGACGCGCCTATCCCACCCAGGTCTTTTTTGGCGATACCCACCACCACACGGCCAATTCGGGGGACGCCTTCATGAACGGCGATCGGCTCGGACCGGAAGAGGCCTACCGGTTTGCCAGGGGCGAGGAGGTGGTCTCCTCCACCGGGGTGCGGGTCATGCTCTCCCGTCCCATGGACTTTCTGGTGATCTCGGACCATGCCGAAGGTCTGGGCGTCATGTACGAGGTCTTCAACGGCAACCCGGTGATGATGGCGGATGAGACCCTGGCCCGCTGGAACGAGATGATGAAGGCGGGTGGAGACGAGGCCGCCCAGGCGCAGAATGAGCTGGTCTCGGCCCAGGCGCAGGGGACCCTGCCGGAGCCGGTGACGAATCCCGAGGTCAGCGGCCCAGTGCAAAAGACCGTCTGGGAGGCCTACACCGAGACCGCCGAGCGCTTCAACGAGCCCGGCCGCTTTACGGCGATGATCGGCTACGAGTGGACCTCGGTGCCGGGCGGCAACAACCTCCACCGCAATGTGCTCTTTCGAGACAACAAGGACAAGGCCGATCAGATCATTCCCTACAATGCCTGGCAGAGCGAAGACCCCGAAAAGCTCTGGGAATGGATGGCGAGCTACGAGCAGCAAACCGGTGGTCGGGCGCTGGCCATCCCCCACAACGGCAATCTGTCGAACGCGCGCATGTTCGAGGAGGTCGACTTCGCCGGCAATGCGCTGACCCGCGACTATGCCGAGCGACGCACCCGCTGGGAGCGTCTCCAGGAGGTCATGCAGACCAAGGGCAACAGCGAGGCCCATCCGACGCTCTCTCCCAACGACGAATTTGCCGATTTCGGCATCGCCGGCTGGGAGTACGGCAATCTGACCATGGAGGGTGAGCCCGAGAGCCCGGAGATGAGGCCGCACATGTATCTGCGCGATGGGCTGATGAACGGTCTACGGCTCGAAACCGAGCTCGGCGCCAATCCCTTCAAGTTCGGCATGATCGGCGGCACCGATGTCCACAACTCGCTGACCGCCATCGAAGAAGACAACTTCATGGGCAAGCACGTCATACAGGAGCCGCATCCGGAGCGCTGGGAGCATGTGTCGAAGCAGGGATTCGGCAAGACCCGCTATACCTGGCATTACACGGCCGCGGGGTACGCCGCGGTCTGGGCGTCCGAGAACACTCGCGAGGCCTTGTGGGACGCCATGTGGCGTCGCGAGACCTACGCCACCTCGGGCACCCGGATGATCGTGCGCTTCTTCGGCGGTTGGGAGTTCGAGCCCGGGGATGCTGCCACCCGCTATGTCGCCGGTGCCGGCTATGACAAGGGGGTACCAATGGGCACCGACCTGCCGGCCGCCGGGGAACAGGGAAAAGCACCCACTTTCCTTGTAGCGGCGATGAAGGACCCGCTGAGCGGGAATTTGGATCGCATCCAGATCATCAAGGGCTGGCTTGACGCCGACGGCGAGACCCACGAGAGGATCTACGACGTCGCTTGGGGCGACGCCGACCGTCGACGGCCCGGGGCCAACGGCAAGCTCCCACCGGTGGGCGACACCGTGGACGTGGCTCGGGCCACCTGGACCAACACCATCGGCGATCCCGATCTCGCCGCCGTCTGGCGGGACCCGGATTTCGATCCCACCGAGCCGGCCTTCTACTACGCCCGTGTCATCGAGATCCCGACCCCGCGCTGGACCGCCTACGATGCCCTGCGCTTCGGTATCGAGATGTCTCCCGAGGTACCCATGAAACACCAGGAACGCGCCTGGACCTCGCCCATCTGGTACACGCCGTAGGCGAGTGTTCGATGACCAGCAAAATCAAGAGGAACACCTGATGAAACCCAACAACTCGACTTGGACGCTTATTTTCGCGGCGCTGTTGGCCGCCGCCTGTGGCGGACCCTCCGAGCCGCCGACATCGGGGCCTGCTACCGCCGCCGACACCGAGGCCGGCGCTCGGCAGGGCCGACCCAACCCGCTGCGTGACGCCTACTTTGGCGAGACCCACATGCACACGGCCTACTCGCTCGATGCCTATATCGGTGGCACCCGGCTGACACCCGCCGACGCCTACCGCTTTGCCAAGGGCGAGCCCGTGACCGTCGACGGTCAGCCGCATGCCCGGCACCGGCCGCTCGATTTCGTCGCGGTGTCCGACCACGCCGAATACATCGGTGAGATGTACTCGACCATGGTCGAAGGTGCTCCGGGCCACGACCAGGAGCTCTTGGAGCAGCTACGAAACCTGAAGACCCTCGAAGAGAAACAACAATGGTTTCTCAAATACGTGGTCGAGAACAACCGAGGCACGACACCACAGCACCCGCCGTTCTTCGCCGGGCCCGAGACGGTGAGGAGCGCCTGGCAGATCGCCATCGACGCTGCCGAGGAGCAAAATGAACCGGGCCGATTTACCGCCTTTGTCGCCTTCGAGTGGAGCGGCGCGCCCAACGGCGCCAACCTCCACCGTAACGTCATCTTTCGCGATACCCATGTCCCCGATGCGCCTCTCAGCTACATCGACGCCAATCGGGAAGATGGGTTGTGGGAGTGGATGGCAGGCAACGAGGCCAACGGCATGAAGGCACTCGCCATCCCGCACAATTCCAACGCCTCGAAGCAAATGATGTTTGCCGCGGTCGACGGCAAGGGCGATCCGATCGACCTCGAGTACGCCGAGAGACGCCAGCACTTCGAGCCGCTGATCGAGATGATGCAGATCAAGGGCAACTCCGAGGTCCACCGGAAGTTCTGGCCGGCCGACGAATTCGCCGACTTCGAGAATGCCGACTCCATCCAGAAGTACAGCGAGCGTATCTTTCAGAAGAGCGACTACGTACGTGAAGGACTGAAGATGGGCGTGGCCTTCGAGAAACAGCTCGGCACCAACCCCTTCAAGTACGGCATCATCGGCGGCACCGACAACCACAACGGGGTGCCCTCGGACGTCGCCGAGGACACCTTTGTGGGCGGGCATGGTCCTGAGGACGGCACGGTCGAGGCACGGCGGTCGGGTGGTGTCGGCGGCTGGATCGACGGCAAGGACCTGTCGATCGGCTCGTTGGCTGCCGTGTGGGCGACCGAGAACACTCGGGCGGCGATCTGGGACGCGATGAAGCGCCGTGAGACCTTTGCCACCAGCGGTCCTCGCATCCGCGTGCGGTTCTTTGGCGGTGTGGATCTCCCCGCCGAGCCGGCCGATGCCGAGGAGCTGGTCCGGCAGGGCTACGAGATCGGGGTGGCCATGGGGAGCGATCTCGGGTCCACTGGAGCGCCGCCGACCTTTACCGTCTACTCCATGAAGGACCCGGACGGCGCCAACCTCGACCGCATCCAGATCATCAAGGGCTGGGTGGACGCCGGCGGCGATACCCATGAGGAGATCATCGACGTCGCCTGGGCCGGGGACCGACAGCCCGGACCGAACGGAAGAGTGCCGGCGGTCGGCAACACGGTCGATCTGACCACCGCCAAGTTCACCAACGCCATCGGCGCCGCTACGCTGATGGGAAGCTGGACCGACCAGACCTTCGATCCCGAGCAGCATGCGTTCTACTACGCGCGGGCGCTGGAGATTCCCACACCGCGCTGGTCGACCTACGACGCCGTGCGGCACAGCCTGCCCTTGCTAGAAGACGTACCCGCCACTATCCAAGAGAGGGCCTGGAGCTCGCCCATCTGGTACACGCCGTAGCCCGCGACAAGGGCCATGACAGTAGAGAACGAACCAACAACAAAGGAGAAAACCATGGGAATTGGTAAGAAAGCAGTCACGCACAAGGG
>CALILB010000325.1 GCA_938016625.1 uncultured bacterium
TCGGCCATCTTCTGGTACTCATCGGTGAGGGTGGTATCGAAGAAGGAGGGGTCGTCGGTGTTGAGGGTGACCGGTACTCCGGCCTGCAATAACTTATCGAAGGGGTGGCTTTCGAGGTCGTCGACCGCCCCGAGACGGAGGTTGGAGGTGGGACAGACCTCCAGCGGAATGTCCTCCGTCCTCAGATGCTCCATCAGCTCCGGGTCTTCAGCAGCCGAGATCCCGTGCCCCACCCGCTCGGCGCCGCAGAACTCGAGCACCGAGCGGATCGACTCGGCTCCGGCGTGCTCACCGGCATGAGCCACCCTGCCCAGACCCTCGGTTGCCGCTACCCGAAAATGTTCGGCATAGGGCTCGGTGGGCTCAGACTCGTAACCCGACAGCCCCAGCGCGACGACACCCTGCCGACGGTGGTCGAGAGCCCACTCCAACGTCTGGTCGGCCCGCGCCGGACCGAGGTTGCGCACGATGTCGCTGATGAGGGACATCTTGATCCCGTACTTCTGCTCACCCTCGCGGATGACCTCGCTCAGGGCATCCGCCACTTCCCCACCGTTGGCCCCGTTGGCCAGGTGGGTACCGATGGTGAGGTGAGCCTCGAAACAGAGGACGTTTTGCCGGCTCTGCTCGGCCAGCAGCTCTCTGGCCGCGAGTTGGAAGTCCTCCGGATCCCGCAGGCACTCGCAGCAGGTCAGATAGATCTGAACAAAGTGCTCGAAATCACGAAAGTCGAACCACTCCCTCAGCCCCTGCTCGTCGGTGGCCGGGAGGCTTACGCGACGGCGCTCGGCAAGATGGAGAAGGGTCCGGGGCTGGATCGAGCCCTCGAGGTGGACATGAAGCTCGACCTTGGGCATCCGCCGAATGAAGGTTTCCAGCTCACTCACTCCGCCTCCTCGAGCTCGCGTTGGTCCCCGACTGCAGCCAGCTTTCCGAGCACGCGGACAGGAACCAGGCCCTCGAGGTTGCCGCCGAGAAAGTAGACCTCCTTGACCAGGCGGCTCGACAGATAGCTGTACTCCTCACGCGGTGCAAAGAAGACCGTCTCGATATCGGGATTGAGACGCCGGTTCATCAGGGCCATCTGGAACTCGTATTCGAAGTCGGAGATCGCCCGCAGACCCCGGATGATGGTCCTGGCGCCGATCTCTTCCATGAAGTCGACCAACAGACCCGAGAAGGTCTCGACCTTGCAGCCTCTCAGACCGGCCACTTCCTCCTGGATCATCTCGACCCGCTCGGCAACCGAGAACACCGGACGCTTGGCTTCGTTGCCGAGCACCCCGACGACCAACTCGTCGAATATGGGGAGACACCTCTCCACGATGTCCAGGTGACCGTTGTGAATGGGGTCGAACGAGCCTGGATAGACGGCGATTCGATTGTTGCTCATTCGGCCTCCTGCAGAATGTCGAAGGTGACATCGTTGAACGCGGCATCGGTGACCCGCAGCAGCACGAGCCGACCCGACTCCGATGGCGACAGGATCAAGGTCTCCCCCTGCCCGTCGAGCAGACCGTCGACGACGGAAGCCGGCTGCCAATCACCGGCATCGACGCTGAACACCGCTTCGCGCAAGGGACTGAGATCGTCTTCGATCTCCACCTGCCAGCGCTCCCCCTGTTTGGTGACTCCGGTGAGCACAGGCGGCGTATGGTCGATCAGCACCGGCTCGCTGATCTCCTCCTCGTGCAGGGCCTTGTCGGCCTGCAGCGGAGATCGATCTGAAACCCGCAGCTGAAAACGGTACACGCCGTCGGGAAGAACCGTGGCGTCGAAGCTGTAGTGTTCTTCCTCGAGATCGTCGACCATGGTCAGCCACTCCTCGGGTCGCTGCGCCAAGCGGAAGGAGAGGTCGTAGGTGAGATCGTCCTCGTTTGGATCCTCCGCCTCCCAGCGCAGCGTCCGATAGCCGCGCTTCCACAAGGTCTTCAAGCGCGTCTCATCTCCCGGCCTGGTCGGTGTCAGGGTCGTGAAGATACCCTGCCGATTCGGGTGGGCAGGCTCGAAGACCTGACTCGACGGGTTGAAATTTGCAGGGACGAGTATCTCACCCGGATCGAGCACCGACAGGCTCTTGATCTTTGGTGGCAGGTTGACCTGCTTGTAGGAGAGCATCACTTCGCTCAGGGAGGGTGATCTCCCGTCCGCGGCCACCAACTCGGCACGCCATTGAACATAGCGTCCCGAGGGCACGCTCGACATGGAGACCTCGGTTCCCTCGCCGCTGGCCGTCCATTCGGACCAGGTCTGATCGGGCTCCGAGCTCAGACCACTGCGAAAAGAGAACTCGAGACGGGTTCCCCGCGGTAGCTCGCCGCGCCACCTCAGGCCGCCAAAGCGGGCTATCTGGCCGGCGTCGAGAGCCGGACTCGTATACAGCCCTCGGCGCTCCGTCTCGCTGGATATGCGGTAGAGGGCGGCGGCATTGGTGGTGGCGAACGCCGGGCCCGGCTGGTCGGGTAGCAGCACCACCACCTGTCTCTCATCCACGTCCTTCTCCAGGACCGGCTTGCCATCGCGAAGACTAAAGACCTTACCGTCGAGACCGGTGCCGATCCAAAGCCGTCCCCGGTGCCATAAAAGCGAATAAATCGTCTCTTCCTCGAACCGCGCCGCCGACTCGACGAGTCCGGCCGCCGAGATATGCAGGATCTCCGAGCGGGGGCCTTTGAAGCCCGATGGCCGGGTGCCGATAGGGGCTGCGCCGGCGCTCGGTCCTTCGGAGACCTTGACGGTTACCGCGGTCTCGTTCTCTTGCGCTTCCCCGCTCTCCTCCTGGGTGGCCTGTGGCGCCGTGGGTGTAGCGACCTTGCTCAGATCCACGAGGCTGGCTTCCGAGGCCAGGACGGCTGCGTAGCAGCCGCCATCCGCGCCGGTGGTCAACGACACGACTTCCGGATGCGGCGCATCGTAGATGGTCCGCGCCGTCCCCCGGGGATCGATCTCGAGGATGAGACCCTCCCCCGCCGTGCCGACAAGAGTGTCCCCATCGGGCATTACTTTGAGCACGCGAAGATGGGTATCTTCGCTGTCGTAGAAAAGCTCGCCGTTGCCCTCGCTGTCCACCTTGAAGAGCTTGCCCTCGGTGCCGGTGGCGACCAGGAGCTCACCGTCCGCCGCCCGCGCCAACCCCCAGATATAGGTCTCCCCGGGTTCGAAGAAGACGGAGACCTCGCCCCCGGCGATCCTGTATACCTTGCCGCCCGGTGAGCTGCCGGCGAACACCGTGCCATCGTCATCGGCCCAGACGGCAAAGATCTCGGGCTCGGGGGCCGAGTGGAGGACTACCAGCTCGCCGCTGGGCTTGGCCAGCAATACCCTCCCGGCGTTGCCGGTACCGAGCACCCAGCCTTCCGGGTGGGTGGCCGCAGACAGCAGAAAGGGCTCACCTATCTCGGCGAGTCGCTCTACTCGATCGGCCAGCTGCAAGATGCCCAGGGAGTCGACACTGATGCCGTCGAGGGTTCCGTTGAGAAACGAGTCCCGCGTCTGCATCCGAAACGATCGCACCTCGGCCGCTTCTGCCGGCCCTCCCGGTGCCAGCAGAACCATCCCGGCTACCACCAGCAGACCGACCGGGCCTACCCGGCATCGATTCCCAGAAACCATCTTTCTCACTCCCCTCTCTTTCTGGAGGACTTGCCATCGGCCTCGACCTCGGCCGTCGTGCCGGGCTTGTTTGGGGGGCTTGCCACCGGTGTCTCTTCGCCGCTCTCACCCTCGCCGCTCTC
>CALILB010000326.1 GCA_938016625.1 uncultured bacterium
GCTCCTCGGAGGCAGAGCTGCTACGGGCGTTCTGCCGGCGGGTGCAGGAGCTCGACCCCGATGTCCTGACCGGCTGGAACGTTGACGACTTCGACTTCCCGGTGCTGCTGCGCCGGGCCGACGAGCTCGATGTCCCCTTCATCCTGGGACGCGGTCCGGGAACCGTGCGGCTCCTGGAGGGACGGGGTCCCCGGCAACCGACACAGGTCGTCGTCCCCGGTCGTCTGGTCCTGGACGGAATCCAATTGCTACGAGGCGCTTTTATCAAGATGGAGAGATACTCGCTCGACTTCGTGGCGCGAGAGGTTCTGGGCGAGGGGAAGATCTTTACCGGTGAGCACCGGGCGGAGGAGATTCTCCAGGCCTTCAAGGAGGATCGGGAGAGGTTTGTGGAGTACAACCTCGCCGACGCCCGTCTGGTTACCGAGATCCTGGCGAAGCTCGAGCTGGTGGAGTTGGCTGTCGAGCGCAGCCGGCTCACCGGTCTGCCACCCGACCGGTTCGCGTCTTCGGTGGCCGCCTTCGATTTTCTCTATCTGACCGAGCTCGGCAAGAAGAAAGTGGTGGCCCCCACGGTCGGCTCTGGAGATGAGAAGGGACGATCCACGGCGGGTGGCTATGTCTTCAAACCCCAGGCCGGGCTCTATGAAAACGTCCTCGTATTCGACGTCAAGAGCCTCTACCCGAGTCTCATCCGCTCGTTCCAGATCGATCCCCTGGGCTTCGTGGAGCAGCCGGGGCCGGACGACGATCTGATCGTGGCCCCCAACGGTGCCGCTTTTCGCCGCGAGCCGGGAATTCTCACTCGCATGCTGGACGAGCTCTTCCCTCGTCGTGAGGCGGCCAAGGAGGCGGGGGACAAGGTGGCGAGCCACGCCATCAAGATCCTCATGAACTCGTTTTTTGGTGTGCTCGGCACTCCGGTCTGCCGGTTCTACAACCCCGAGGTCGCCAACGCCATCACCAGCTTTGGCCGCGAGCTGCTGCTCTGGTCCCGGGATCACATCGAGACCAAGGGGCTCCGGGTTCTCTATGGCGACACCGACAGCTTGTTTGTGGAAGCAGGGGTCGATGAGCCGGCGGCGGCGGTCGGGCTCGCGGCGGAGGTGGTCGAGGATTTGAATCACAGCCTGACCGGCCACCTGCGTGAGCGCTGGCAGGTCGAGAGCCGTCTCGAAGTCGAGTTCGAGCGGCTCTACCTGCGTCTCTTTCTGCCACCGGTGCGCCACGGTACCGCCGGCGCTAGGAAACGTTATGCGGGGCTGGTAGAGGAGGGCGACGAGAAGAGGGTGGTCTTTACCGGCTTGGAGGTGGTGCGACGGGACTGGACCGCGCTCGCCCGCCGCACCCAGCGCGAGCTCTACGAGCGACTGTTCTTCGACCGGCCGGTCGAGGAGCATCTGCGGCAGGTGGTGGCGGATCTCAGGGAGGGGCGGCTGGACGGGGAGTTGGTCTATCGCAAGGCCTTGAGAAAGGCTCCGGAGGCCTACACCTCGACCACCCCGCCGCATGTGGCGGCGGCGCGCAAGATGTCGGGCCGTCCCGGCCGGCTCATCAGCTATGTCATCACCACTGCCGGCCCGGAGCCCGCCGAAGAGCAGCAGAGCCCCTTCGATTACCAACACTATGTGGATAAACAGCTGAGGCCGGTTGCCGAGCCGATCCTCTCCCACCTCGACCTCGAGTTCGCCAAGGTCGTCGGTGACGACAAGCAGATGGCGCTATTCTGATCGCCAGCCGTTGGCGAGCACCTTAGAGAATCCAGGCGTAGCCGATCTTGAAGAAGAAGGTGCGGTCGGTGCGAGTCAGGTCGACGTCCTGGAGGCCGAGCTGATTGTCGGAGTAGCCCAGAAACAGCACTGTGCGGGCATTCACTTTGTATGAGAAGAGTAGTTGGGTGAAGAGCTCCTCGGTTTCGGGCTCAACGGTATCGACGTAGAGATCCGGATCGCGCTCGAGGTGCTGCCACTGGAAGATGCCGCGGACAAACAGACGCAGATTGAAGTTGTAGACCAGACGAAGCTGGCTCAGGTTGGCGGTGAAGAGCCGACCGCCGGTCACATCGAGTCGCTGAAAGGTGTGATCGAGACTGGCGTTGAGGTGCCGGCCGATCTTGGCCTCGATTTCCGGAGCGAGCACCAGCTCGTCTGCGGGCTGATTGTTGGCGAAGTCGATGGTGTCGCCGAGCGAAGCGTAGAGCTCGAGTCTCAGCGCGCCGCTGGGTTGCAGGTTGGTGAACAGGTCGATGCTGTCGAGATCCTCGTAAAGAACGCCGTCGAAGAATTCCTTATAGCGGGTCAGATAGAGCTCGACGTACGACTGCAGCGGACCGGTGAGGGTGGCGAAGAGCTGCACGGTCTGATCGGTCAGCTGGCCGTTCGAATCCTCGATGTGGTTGCCGTAAGCACCCACCGTCCACTGGTTGTACCAAGAGGCTTCCTTACCCCAGATTCTGCGTGTTGCCAGTACCTGGGCTTTGCGCATGTCGACCCGCGGTACGAAACCGCTATCGGCACGGAAACCCGGACCGTAGTCCTCGTAATCCACGGCCCAGTTCCAGTTACGCGAGTCGTGCTCGTAACGTACCTCCCAGAAGTCGTCGTCGAAGGCTTCGATGGGCTGCCCGAAGTCCTCCGCAACTGTTGTCGGATATAGGGTGTCGGACCGCAGGTAATGGACCATCAAGGTGTCGGTCTCGCGGGGGCGGAAGAAGCCGTCCACTCCGGCGACCCGGTTGTGGTAGCCCTCACCCTCGCGAGCGGTGTAGACGAGGCCGACGGCCGAGGCGGCACCCACATCGCGACGGTAGCGGAAGACACCGCTGGTTACCGACTCGTCGAGGAGTGTGGAGTCGGAGCCTTGGTTCGATGGGAAGAGCAGGCTGTTGACGGTATCTTCAGCCGCGAAGACGCCAAGACCGTTGCGGCCCGCCTTGCCGGCGAGCTTGATCCCCCAATCTGGATCGACGACGGTACGAGTGAAGATTATGCGGTTGGGCACGTTGAACGCCGAGATACCCTCGAGAAAGAAGGGACGCCTTTCTTCGAAAAAGAGCGCAAAGCGCTCGTTGATGTCGAGCTGGGCGACGTCGGCCTCGACCTGCGAAAAGTCGGGGTTGACCGTGCCGATCAGCGTTAAGCTCGGGGTGATTCCCCAGCGCGCGGTCAAACCGACCTCGGTGTCCTGGTTGGATTCCCCGCGGTCATCGTCGGGAGACTCGTCGAGCTCGTCGGTG
>CALILB010000327.1 GCA_938016625.1 uncultured bacterium
CAGGTCGCATCGGCGCCGGGACGGCAGCCACATACGCTTCGACACCAACTCGGCCGTGCTGGTCAACGACGCCGGAGAGCCCGTCGGCACCCGTGTTTTTGGACCGGTCGCTCGCGAGTTGCGTGAGAAGCGCTTCATGAAGATCGTTTCTCTGGCGCCCGAGGTGCTGTGATGCAGAAGGTAAAGATCAAGAAGAACGACGAGGTGCTGGTGATTCAGGGCCGGGACCGTGGGGTCAAGGGGAAGGTGCTCAAAGTCTTCCCGGCCGACGGTACGGCCATCGTCGAGCGCATCAACATGGTCAAGAGGCATACGCGGCCGAATCCCTCCAAGCAGATCCAGGGCGGGATCCTGGAGCGCGAGATTCCGATTCGCTTGTCCAACCTCAAGCTGGTCTGCCCCGAGTGCGGACGTCCCTCGCGGGTCGCGCGCAAACGGCTGGAGGACGGCAGCGGTGTCAGGGTGTGCAAGGCCTGTGGCGCCACTTTCAATTGAGAATCTTGGGAAGTTGAGTGATGGCAAAGAAGGAAAAAGCTGAAAAGGCCGACAAGTCCGGCAAGAAGACCGCCAAGACGGCTGCCGCCCCGAAGGGTGGTGGAGAAAAGCACGTGCCGCGGCTGCGTCAACGCTATGCGCAAGATATCGCGCCCAAGATGCGTGAGGAGTTTGGCATCGAGAACGTCATGGCCGTTCCCCGGCTGGAGAAGATTGTGCTCAACATGGGGATGGGCGAAGCGATCCAGAACATCAAGATACTGGATGACGCCACGGCGGAACTGGGGCAGATCGCCGGCCAGCAACCCACGATCACTCGCGCCCGCAAGTCCATCGCCGCGTTCAAACTGCGGGAGGGGATGCCGATCGGCTGTCGAGTAACTCTGCGTGGTCATCGTATGTGGAGCTTTCTCGACCGCCTCATCGCGACGGCCCTGCCTCGAGTCAGGGACTTCCGGGGCGTTCCAGACGGGAGTTTCGATGGTCGCGGCAACTACACATTGGGCATTCAAGACCATCTGGTCTTTCCCGATCTGGACTACAACAAGGTAGACAAGTCGAAAGGGCTGAACGTTTCCATCGTCACGACTGCCGAGAACGACGAGCAGGCTCTCTATCTGCTCCGAGAGCTGGGCATGCCTTTCGCCCGGCGGCAGAGCAGCTAGAGGACTCGAGAGAGGAGAATCGCAGTGGCAAAAACGGCAAAGATGGCGCAGATAGACAAGCGTCCAAAGTTCTCGGTGCGCAGGCGCAACCGCTGTCGACGGTGTGGTCGGCCGCGGGGGTATCTCCGTAAGTTCGGCCTGTGCCGGATCTGTTTTCGCAATCTCGCCCTCGAAGGGTATCTACCCGGGGTAATCAAGGCGAGCTGGTAGGCCGCAGGCTTGAAGAGGAAGAACTGATGAGCATGACCGACCCGGTGTCGGATCTGATTACACGGATCCGCAACGCGCACATTGCAAAGCACGATCGTCTCGACGTGCCCGCATCCGAGCTCAAGATGGAGATCTGTAAAGTCTTGAAGGAGCAAGGATTTATCGAGAAGTTCCAGTTGGACGAAGCCGGGCCGGTGAAGAAGAATATTCGGATCTTCTTGCGCTACACCGACAACGGTGAGCCGTTGATTCGACGGGTTCGGCGTATCAGCAAGCCGGGCCGGAGAGTCTACCGGCGGGCCGACGACATTCGACCGGTGCTCAACGGGCTGGGCGTGGGGATCGTTTCGACTTCAAAGGGCTTGCTGACCGATGCCCAGGCGCGCGAGCGTCGTGTTGGCGGCGAGATCCTTTGCGAGATTTGGTAGGAGAGCTCTTCGATGTCACGAGTAGGAAGACAACCCATTCCGGTGCCCAAAGGGGTGACGGTCAAGATCGATGACGGGGTCTTCTCGGCCGAGGGGCCCAAGGGGAAGGTCACCCAGGAGTTGCTGGACGGCATCCCCGTGAAGATCGACGACGGCGTCGTCGAAGTCTCGCGCGACAGTGAGTCCGGTGAGATGCGTTCGAAGCACGGGCTAATGCGGGCGCTGTTGGCGAACGCAGTCCATGGGGTTGCCGAAGGCTTCACCAAGGAGCTCGAGATCAACGGTGTCGGCTACCGGGCGGAGTTGAAGGGGAAAGAGATTCATCTGGCGCTCGGCTATTCTCACCCGGTTGTCTTCAAGGTGCCGGAGGGGATCCAGGTCGAGGTAGAGGAGAAGGCTGGTCGAATCAAGGTTCAGGGCGCCAACCGGCAGCAGGTCGGTCAGGTGGCGGCTGAGATTCGCAGCCTACGCAAGCCCGAACCTTACAAGGGCAAGGGAATCAAATACCGCGACGAGGTCATCCACCGCAAGGTCGGCAAGGCGGGCGCGGCGGCCGGTGGACCCGCTTAGGAGTTGTGAGAGGGAACCAATGAGTAAAGCGCAAAAGAAACGCGAGCGCCGATCCCGGGCTCATATGCGACTTCGAAAGTCGGTGTCAGGTAGCACCGAACGTCCTCGTCTGGCGGTTTTCAAGAGTCTCAAGTACGTCTATGCACAGGTCATAGACGACTCCACCGGCAAGACTCTGGTACAGGCGAACTCCCGCGAGGCGGCTGTAGTCGGTAAGGCGGATGACAGTGGAAAGACAAAGTCAGCGGCTCGCAAGGTGGGCGAGGTCGTCGCTGATCGGGCGAAAGGCCAGGGAATCGACAAAGTGGTCTTCGACCGGGGTGGCTACATTTATCACGGGAAAGTCAAAGAGATTGCCGAAGGCGCCCGTTCCAAGGGCCTGCAATTCTGATGAGGAGAGCAGTTTTGGCCAACAGATACGACAGCGAACCCGAATTCTTCGAACAGGTCATCAACATCAACCGTGTGACCAAAGTCGTGAAGGGCGGTAAGAACTTCTCCTTTACCGCTCTCGTGGTCATCGGCGATGGCAACGGCCGCGTCGGTTTCGGGTCTGGAAAGGCCAAAGAGGTTCCGAGCGCCATCCGCAAGGGGATCGAGATCGCCAAGAAGAATCTGGTCTCCATTCCCATGACGGGAACGACGGTACCTCACGAGGCCCTGGGTGAGTTCGGATCGAGCCGGGTTCTGCTCAAGCCGGCTTCGGAAGGGACCGGTGTGATTGCTGGCGGGGCGGTGCGAGCGGTCGTGGAGAGTGCCGGGTATCAGGACATCCTGACCAAATCTCTCGGCTCCAAGAATCCGAACAACGTGGTCAAAGCAACGATGAATGCTCTCAGCCAGATGCGCGATGAAAAGACAGTGCGTCGCGTCCGTGGCGTCGGAAGCGAAGAGGCAGCACACTAGGATCGAGTAGGAGCCGTCGGGAGCACAACATGGCAGCAAAGAAGACGACCTTCAAGGTAAGACAAGTCCGCAGCGGCATAGGCCGGCCACGCTCGCAGCGTGCTGTGCTCGGCAGCCTCGGCTTGCGCCGCATTGGGCACGAAGTCGAACGAGAAGATACGCCTGCGGTGCGGGGAATGGTGGCCAAGATTCCACATCTGGTGGAAGTGGTCGAGGAGAAGAAATGAAGTTGCACGATCTTTCACCGGCCAAAGGGAGCAAGCGCGACAAAAAGCGTATCGGGCGCGGTCCCGGCTCCGGCACCGGCAAAACGGCGGGCAGAGGCCACAAGGGCCAGCGTTCCCGTTCCGGCTTCAGCCGCAGACTGGGCTTCGAGGGCGGCCAGATGCCGCTTGTCCGCAGAGTGCCCAAGCGCGGTTTTACGAATATCTTCCGCCGTGAGTTCGAGGTCGTCAACGTGGCGGCTCTGGCGGACCTCAAGGGAGAGGTCACACCCGAGATACTGGTCGAGAGGGGTTGGGCTCGAGCCGGTAAGCCGATCAAGATTCTGGGTGATGGTGAGCTGTCCAAGAAGCTCACGGTGCATGCCCACAAGTTCAGCAAGTCGGCCCGCGCCAAGATCGAGGCCGCTGGCGGTAGCTGCGAGGAAATCGACTCGTGATCGATAGTTTTCGCAATATCTTCGCCATCCCCGAGCTGCGGAAGCGATTGTTCTTTACCTTCGCTCTGCTGACGGTCTATCGGGTGGGGTGCAACATACCGACTCCGGGTATCGATCCGCAGGCGTTGGTGGAGTTCATGGAGTCGATGAAGGGTACGCTTCTCGGCTTTGTAAATACCTTCACCGGGGGCAGCCTGGAGAGAGTTGCCGTGTTTGCGTTGGGCATCATGCCCTACATCACCTCGTCGATTATTCTCCAGCTACTGACCGTCGTTTGGCCCTATCTGGAGAGGCTGTCGAAGGAGGGAGAGCTCGGCCGGCGCAAGATTACCCAGTACACGCGCTACCTGACGATGGGTATCTCGATCATTCAATCCACGGGTATTGCCCTTTGGATCGAGAAGGTAACGACACCGGGCGGAGCCCCGCTGGTTGCCAATCCGGGCTGGGGCTTCCGGCTGATGACGGTGCTGACATTGACGACGGGTACTGCGTTTGTCATGTGGCTGGGTGAGCAGATCACCGAGCGTGGCGTGGGGAACGGGATCTCCCTGATCATCTTTGCCGGCATCGTCGTCGGACTTCCCGGTGCCATCATCGATACCGTGACCAGCATCACCAGCGGCAGCATGTCGATCATCAAGGTGATCTTCCTGTGTGTCTTCATGGTCTTTGTGGTGGCGTTTATCGTTTACATGGAGCGAGCCCAGCGCCGTATTCCCGTGCAATATGCCAAGCGAGTGGTGGGGCGCAAGATATACGGCGGACAAAACACCTACTTGCCGCTGAGGGTCAACACCGGTGGAGTGATTCCGGTCATCTTCGCCAGCTCGGTGGTCATGATTCCGACCACGATCGCGGGGATGTTCCAGAATCAGTGGCTGCAGACGATCTCCGACTACATCTCCTGGGGTCAACCCATCTACTACCTGCTCTATGCGACCGCGATCATCTTCTTCAGCTATTTCTATGTCTCCATCATCTTCAATCCGGCCGACACCGCGGAGAACCTGCGCAAATACGGTGGTTTTATCCCGGGGATCCGCTCTGGCAAACGCACGTCGGAATACATCGACCGGATCCTTACCCGTCTCACCCTGGTGGGAGCCCTCTATCTGGCCTCGGTCTCGATCCTGCCCGAGTTTTTGCTGACGGGAGTAAAGCTGCAGGGGCTTCCGGGTATCGGCCCCGCGATCGACGCCTTTTTGCCGACCTGGTTTACCCAGGGTATGGGCATCAACTTCTACTTTGGCGGCACTTCGCTGCTGATCGTCGTCGGTGTGGCCATGGACACCGTCCAGCAGATCGAAAGTCAGCTCGTGATGCGCAACTATGAAGGCTTCATGAAGAAGGGGAGGATCCGTGGTCGCCGCTAGCTCCTCTTCTGCTTTGCGCATCGTGCTGCTGGGCCCACCGGGCTCGGGCAAGGGCACGCAGGCAGGGACCGTCGCCGAGAGCCTCGGAGTGTCGGCGATCTCGACCGGTGAGATGCTGCGAGAGGCGGTAGCTGCTGGATCGCCGCTCGGTCTCAGGGTAAACGAGATCATGGCGGCCGGTGAGCTGGTCGATGATGAGACGATGGCGGATGTGGTGCGAGAGCGTTTGGCCGCCGAAGACGCGCAGAAGGGTTTTGTGCTGGACGGCTATCCTCGCACCCTGTCGCAGGCCGCTACCCTGCAGGAAATCCTCGATCGGTCGGGCAAACGCTTGGACGCCGTCGTGCAGATCGATGTTCCGGAGAGCGAGCTCGTCAACCGAGTGTTGGGACGTCACCGCGCGGACGACACCGAGGAGGTCATCCGTCAGCGCCTGGCGGTCTATCACGAGCAGACCGAGCCGCTGATCGCCTTCTACCGGGAGGGCAGCCTGCTGCGCGATGTCGATGGGCATCAGTCGATAGAAGAGGTGGCCAAGAGCATCCGTGATGCACTCGGGGGAGAAGGGTAATGGTGCTCAAGACCTACGGCGAGATCGATCTGATGGACGAGGCCAACCGGATTGTCCACCGGGTGCTCGACGGCATCGCAGAGCGGGTACAGCCGGGCGCTACGACCCGTGAGTTGGACCGCTGGGCCGAAGCGACGATTCGTGAAGCTGGAGCAGTACCGGCCTTCCTGGACTACCGCGGCTATCCGGCGACACTCTGCACTTCGATCAACGATGTCATTGTCCACGGTATCCCCGATGAGCGTCCCCTGGCCGAGGGAGATATCGTGGGTGTCGACTGCGGTGTGCTCTACAAAGGCTACTATGGCGATGCCGCCCGCACCTTCGCGGTGAATGAGGTGGGTGCGCAGGCGCAGAAGTTGATGGATGTCACCCGTGATTCTCTGCAACTGGCAGTGGATCAACTGCACCCCGGAAACCGGCTCTCCGATATCGGACATGCGGTACAGGCCTACGTCGAGAAAAACGGATTTTCAGTGGTGCGTGAGTTTGTTGGACACGGAATCGGCACATCGTTGCACGAGGATCCACAGGTACCGAATTTCGGTGACGCGGGGCATGGGCCCCGACTAAAGCCGGGGCTGGTGCTGGCGATCGAGCCGATGGTCAACGTTGGTGAAAGCGGCGTCAAGGTCGACGCGGACGGCTGGACGGCAAGAACTGCCGACGGCACGCTGTCGGCGCATTTCGAGTACTCTGTCGCGGTTACCGAATCGGGACCGAGGATTCTCGGACAGGCCTGAAGCGAGGCGATATTTTGGCCAAAGAGGAAGCAATCGAAGTCGAGGCGACTGTTGTCGAGCCGCTGCCAAACGCCATGTTCCGCGTGGAATTGGAGAACGGTCATCGAGTCCTTGCCCACGTTTCCGGAAAGATGCGCAAGCACTTTATCCGCATACTTCCAGGAGACAAGGTCAAAGTGGAGTTGTCTCCATACGATTTGACCCGCGGCCGCATCGTCTACAGATTGAGATAAGGGTAGTGATATGAAAGTTCGTTCATCTGTAAAAAGAATGTGTCCGAAGTGCAAGATCGTCCGCCGACATGGCGTGGTGCGGGTGATCTGTGAGAATCCGAAACACAAGCAGCGCCAGGGATAGAGAGAGACGATGGCTCGAATTGCGGGGGTAGACCTTCCCCAGAACAAACAGGTCTGGGTTGGCTTGACATACATCTATGGCATAGGTCGGTCCAGGGCGCGGGAAATCCTGGAGCAATCCAAGGTAGAGGATTCGACCAAGGTCAAGGATCTCACAGAGGACGAGACACGGCGGATCCGCCAGGTCATACAGGACGAGGGCCGGGTCGAGGGGGACCTCCGCAAGGAGATCGGACAGAATATTCGTCGTCTCATGGAGATCGGCAGCTATCGCGGTGTTCGTCATCGGCGGAGTCTGCCGGTTCGAGGGCAGCGGACGCATACCAACAGTCGCACTCGCAAGGGCCCGCGAAGAGGGGCCATTGCCGGCAAGAAACAGATCAAGAAGTAGCAGATTGGGGATAGAAGATGGCAAAGCCAGGTTCAGGCGGCAAAGGCGGCAAGAAGAAGGAGAAGCGGATCGTTCCTCACGGGATTGCCCACATCCAGGCGACGTTCAACAACACTTTGATCACCATCGCCGATCCCGAGGGAAACGTAGTCAGCTGGTCCTCGGCCGGCCGCATCGGTTTCAAGGGCTCCCGCAAGGGGACGCCGTTCGCGGCCCAGGTAGCCGGTCAGAACGCGGCCCACGGGGCCAGGGATGTGGGGATGCGGAGTATCGAGGTACAGGTCACGGGTCCGGGTGGAGGGAGAGAGTCCGCCATTCGGGCACTCGGCTCCTCGGGGCTGGCCATCAAGTCGATCAAAGACGTGACACCGATACCACACAACGGCTGCAGACCCCGCAAGCGGCGCCGTGTCTAAAGCGATTACTGCGGACTAAGCTGGATATCCATAAGACGACGGATCGACTCAGATAAGGAGATTTAGGCAGTGGCACGTTATACAGGTCCCGTATGCCGGCTTTGTCGCCGGGAGCGGATGAAGCTCTTTCTCAAGGGGGATCGTTGCTTCAAAGAGAAGTGTGCGATCGAGCGACGCGGTTATCCGCCTGGTCAGCATGGCCAGCGGCGTGGTCGTCGAAGTCTCGGCTACGGTCCACAGCTGAGGGAGAAGCAAAAGGTCAAGCGTATATATGGTGTTCTGGAGAAGCAGTTTCGCAACTACTTCAAGGACGCCGAGAAGAAGAGGGGAGTCACGGGTGACAACCTTCTGATCAGCCTGGAACGGCGTCTGGACAATGCCGTCTATAGTCTCGGATTTGCATCATCGCGAGCGCAAGCTCGGCAGCTGGTGCGGCACGGACACGTTCTGATCGATGGACAAAAGACGACGATCCCGTCGTATCAGGTGAAGACCGGCCAGCAGATCTCCATCAAGCCGGCGAGTCGCAAAAACGAGTTCGTCCGTGCCAGCGTGGAGACTGCACGTGGGCGGGGAATTCCCAACTGGCTCGATCTGGATCCTGAGAACTTTGTCGGCAAGGTCACGGCCATGCCGACACGCGACGACATCAAGAATCCCATCGAAGAGCAGCTGATCGTCGAGCTCTACAGCCGTTAGTGCAGTGGCTCGAAGCCTGCTGACATACAAGTACGAGGAGTGACAATGCTTTGGAAGGGATTTCAGCGCCCGAAGCGCATCGAAGTGGATGGCGACTCGCTGTCCACTACCTATGGCAAGTTCATCGCTCGACCTTTCGAGCGCGGGTTCGCCACCACTATCGGTAATGCCCTGCGGCGCAGCCTGCTGTCGTCCATCGAGGGTGCGGCCATCACCGCGGTTCAGGTCGAGGGAATTCTGCACGAGTTCTCCTCGATCCCGGGTGTCGTCGAGGACATGACCGACATCATTCTCAATCTCAAAGAGATACCGATTCGCCTGCACTCCGAGGAGCCGAAATTCCTCAGCCTCGAGGTCTCCGGTCCGGGAGAGGTAAGAGCCGGAGACTTCACCGGCGACCCGCAGGTCGAGATTTGCGATCCTGATGTTCACATCGCCTCGGTAAACGAGGAAGGAAAGCTCAAGCTCCAGGTGGAGGTTTCGCCGGGGCGCGGCTATGTGAGCGCGGAGAAGAATTTCGACGAGACCATGGGGCTGGGTTGGATTCCGGTCGACTCGGTACACAGTCCGATCAAGCGGGTCAACTACAAGGTCGAATCAGAGCGAGTGGGTCGGGCGACCGACTACGAGCGACTGATCCTGGATGTTTGGACCAACGGCACCATCTCGCCGGAAGAGGCCGTATCGATGGCCTCGACCCTGCTGCGGGACCACCTGACCATCTTCATCGAGTCCGAAGAGAGTATGGTGGAAGAGGTTGTTGGTGTCGAGGCCGAGGAGACCTCCGGTATCGATGCCATTCTCGGCAGGACGATCGACGAGCTCGACCTGTCCGTGCGGTCGGCCAATTGCTTGAAGAACGCCAATATCCATTCCCTACGCGATCTGGTTCGCAGGTCTGAGAAAGAGATGCTGGAGACCAAGAACTTCGGTCGCAAGTCTCTGGAAGAGGTGCAAGAGCTTCTCAGCAGTATGGGTCTGCGTTTGGGTATGGACGTTCCCGCACAGCCACTCGGCGACAGCAGCGGCTTGGCGATCTCGTAGAGAATTTTCGGAGAGAAGATCATGCGACACAATGTCAAGGGCCGCAAGCTCGGTCGCACCACCGCCCACCGCAAGGCGATGTTCAGGAATCAGCTCGCCTCGCTGGTGGAGTACGAGCGCATCAGGACGACCCTGCCCAAGGCCAAGGAGCTGCGGCCGATCGCCGAGAAGTTGGTGACTCAGGGCAAGAAGGACACGCTTCATGCCCGACGGCAGGTAAATCGCTGGCTGCCCCGCCGCGATCTGGTCAAGAAGGTCTTCGACGAGATCGCTCCGAGGTTTGGAGAACGGCCAGGTGGCTATCTGCGGATAGTCAAACTCGGACCTCGCCAGGGCGACGGAGCGGAGATGGCGCTGGTGGAGTTTGTGGAACTGGGAGAGACGGTAGCGGCCGAGTCCGAGAAGAAGAAAAAGAGCTGATTGACGCTTCCCAGCGGCTCACCAAGAGCGCATGTAGAAAAACGACCGGCCAGCTGGCCGGTCGTTTTGTTTTTGGGCGGGGCTGATGTTGCCGGTCAATGCTCGTCTTCCTTCTTCTTCTGAGCCTCGGCGATGATCTTCTCCTGGATCTGCCTCGGCACCTCGTCGTAGTGCGAGACCTCCATATGAAAGCTGGAGCGGCCCTGGGTCATCGCCCTGAGCGCCGGTGCGTAGTCCAGCATCTCTGCCATCGGTACCACCGCACTGACGACCTGGGAGCCGCTGCTCTTGCTTTCCATCCCTTGTGGTCGACCCCGGCGCTGAGAGAGGTCGCCCATGATGTCGCCCATGAATTCCTCGGTGGTCGTGATGTCTACCTTCATGATGGGCTCCAGAATGGTCGCTTTGGCTTGGGCCATGGCGTCCTTGAAGGCGAGGGAGCCGGCAATTTTGAAGGCCATCTCGGACGAGTCGACCTGATGAAATTGCCCGTCCTGCAGCCGGACCCGAAACCCCACGACCTTGTAACCGGCTAAAAAGCCACGTCGGCGCGCCTCTTGGATACCCTTCTGCACTGCCGGCCGGAAGCCTTGGGGGATAGAGCCGCCGAAGATCTCGTCAACAAAGTCGAACTCCTCACCGTCGGTCAGCGGTTCGATCTGGATCCTGCAGTCGGCGAATTGGCCGCGGCCACCGGTCTGTTTCTTGTGGCGACCATGCCCCGCAGCCTTCTTGCGGATAGTCTCTCGATACGGAACCTTTGGGGGGTGGAGTATCACCTCGACATGAAACCGCTGCTTGAGTTTGGCAATCGCGATCTCGACGTGTAATTGGCCGCTTCCTGAGAGGAGAAACTCACCCGTCTCGGGGTCCCGTCCGGCATGGAGAGTCGGGTCCTCTTCAATGAGTCGGGTAAGGGACTCGCCGATCTTTTCTTCGTCGCCCTTGGTCTTGGGCTCGATGGCGAACGCGATTGCGGGTTCGGCCTCCTCGATCCAGCCGAGCTTGACGGGGCGGCTTTTGTCGCAGAGGGTATCTCCGGAAGAGGCGAGCTTCAATTTGGCCACTCCACCGATGTCGCCGGTAACGAGCTTCGAGATCTGGGTGCCTTGCTTGCCCTGCATGGCCATCAGGTGACCGACCTTCTCGTCCTTCTCCTTCTGGACATTCCAGACCTGGCTGTCTGAAGGCAGCGTCCCGCTGACCACCCGCAGAAGCGACACCTTGCCGGTGAATGGGTCGCTCAAGGTCTTGAACACCAGCGTACTGACAGGCTGATCGGTCGAGCACTCGACGGTGACGGGGTCACCGCCGACGTTGGTGGCGGGGAAGTCGGGACGGTCGACGGGTGAGGGGAGAAGCTCGGAGATAGCGTCCAGAAGGGTCGAGCTGCCGATGCCGTGAGCCGATGAACCGATCGTGACCGGGAAGAGCTTGCGCTCACGCACTGCACGTCTGAGTCCGGCCACCAGATCATCCTGCGGCAGAGTTCCCTCCTCGAAAAACTCCTCGAGCAGAGCGTCCTCGGTCTCGGCCACCGCTTCGATGAGAGTGCTCCGCCAGTTGGCAACCTCCTCCTTCATATCCTCGGGGATCTCTCCCGGCTTGCCCTTACCGTTGCCATCCTTGGTAAAGAACACGGCCTTGTCGTGGATCAGGTCGACGACACCTTCGAAGTCGTGCGACTTGCCGATGGGCAGCTGAATGGGGACCACTTCGCGGCCAAAGGCCTCTTTGAGCTGATCCAGATCTCCCTGGAGCTCGGCCCGCTCCTGGTCCATCTTGTTGAGGTGAATCAGGACCGGGAGCTCGATCTCCTTGGCAAAACTCCACACCTTCTCTGTTGTCACTTCGACACCCGCGGACGCGCTGACACAGAGAACCGCGGCATCGGCGGCTCGCATAGCGCTGCTGGTCTCGGCAAAGAAGATACCGTAGCCCGGGCAGTCCAGAAGATTGATCTTGTTCTGGTCCCAAGGGACAAAGCAGGTGGCCAGACCGATGGAGATGCCGCGCTCGATCTCTTCGGGATCGAAATCGGTGTATGTGTTCCCATCCTCGATCCGGTTGAGCCGGTTGACGACCCCTCCGGTGTAGAGCAGCGCGCTCGCAAGGGTGGTCTTACCGGTATCGTTGTGCCCGGTCAGTGCAACATTTCTTATGTTTTCGGGGCTGTCGACCTGCATCCTCTGAGCCTCCTTTTGATCGCAGCGAAACAAAAACTATACCACAGGTGGGAGCCCGGGGAGGGCCCCCGGGCGGAGTCGTAACCTCAATAAGAACAGCAACTTACAAGTCACTCGCCGCACTCGGTGGAGGTCGGTGACAGCGGTCGATCGGACTCGACATCGAGTGCCGTTCGGATCTTGATCGGACCCAGCGGATCGAGCTGTGCGGCGAGCTGCTCCGCCGGTCCCACGGACACTATCGCGAGGCGATCGGGGTGGAGATATCTGCGCGCCACCTCTCCGATCTGTTGGCTGTCGACCTGGTCGATCTCGTCGTGGAGATTCGTGTAGTAGTCGTCGGGAAGCGAGAAGACGGCGAGGTCACCGAGGCGGGACGAGATGCCATCGAGCTTCTGCAGAGAGTAGGGGAAGACACCGAGCAGGTAGCCCTTGGTCTCGTCGAGTTCGGCCTGTCCGACCGGCTCGTCACGGATACGGTCCAGCTCGCTTCGGATCTCGGTGACGGACCTGGCCACCGTGTCGTTGGCAACCGCGGTCGACACCACAAAGGGTCCGGGACCGAGCCGCTCGGCAAATCTGGTGTGGGCGCCATAGGTGAAGCCGTGACGCTCGCGCAGATTGAGATTGATCCGGCTGGTGAACTTGCCGCCAAGCAGCGAGTTCATGACCAGCAATGGGGCGTAGTCGGGGGAGCTCCTGGGTGGGCCTTCGTGACCGAGGCGCAACTCGGTCTGGACTGCATCGGGTCGATCGACGATCTCGATGGCGGTTTCCGATCGCCGTGACGGAGAAAGATCGACAGCGCCGACGTTGGTCGAGCCGATCCATCCCGACAACGCGGTCTCGGCCAGTGCCTGAAACCGTGGGAGATCGAAATCTCCCACCGCAATCAGAGCCGCATCCGCCGGGCCATGGTGACGCCGATGAAAATCGAGAATGTCGTCGCGTGTGATGGAGGCGACCGTCCCGGTAGTGCCGAGGAGTGAATAGCCGTAGGGAGTGGTCCCATAAATGAGTCGTAGCAGGGCAATCGAGGCCAACGCGGCCGGCTGGGCGAGGCGGCGCTGAAGCTCGGCTTGCCGCCGGCGCTGCAAGCGATCCACCTCGGGCGGCGGGAAGTTTGCCGAAGTAGCGATCTCCGCCAAGATCTGCAGCCCGTTCTCGAGGTGTTTGGAAAGCAACCCGGTGCTGACGTGTGCCACGTCCCAGTCGGCGCCGCTGGCCAGATAGCCACCAAGCTGCTCGATCCTTGCCGCCAGCTCGAGTGCCGACGAGTCCGCGGTGCCCTCGTCGAGGAGATCCGCTGTCAATGTGGCCAGCCCTGCCCGGGCCTGTGGATCCTGCTGTCCGCCGCCCGCGCGATTGATCAGCTCCAACTGCACCAGCGGGCCACGGCGGATAGGGGCGGCGTAGATCTCGAGGCCGTTGCCTAACGGCAAGCGCTCGAACGAAGGGAACCGGACCCGGCGTGGCGGACCGGCTGCGGGCGGAGTCGAGCGATCGACATCAGAAGTCAGAAGTTACTCCTTTGGTACCACGTGGAGTACGGCGCGATTGTCGGGCCGGAGCCGGGTGCGGCCAAAAGAGGCCAGGTCTTGGCTCGTCAGCTTCTCGTAACTCTCCATCTCGGTATCGATGCGAGACGGATCCGAGAAGTAGGTGGTGTAGAGCGACAGCAGATCGGCTCTCTGCTCGATAGCCTGGAGCCCATCGTGGTGGGCGGTGACGAGCAGGTTGCAGGCGCGCTCGAGCTCCTCCGGCGGGGGACCGTCGGCGGTCCTTGCCAGGTGCTCGTTGATGATCTCCTCGAGCTCGCGAGGGTCGATGTCGGGCTTGGCCGTGGCGACAACCATGAAGGTGGAGCCGATCTCCAGCGGCAGTACAAAGGCCGTGACATCCTGGGCCAGCTCGCGGGTGTAGACGAGGTCCTTGTACAGAGGGTTCGACTTGCCGCCGGCAAGAACGGAGGATAGGAGATCCGCCGCAAACCATTCCGGCTCACCATACGCAGGGGCCGGAAAGGCCATGTATACCCGTGACAGCTGTACGTCGTCGTGCAGGACCTCGCGTCGCTCCGACGACAGAGCGACCGGCTCGGCAGTCACCCTGTCGAGGCCGCCCCCGCGCTGAAACTCCCCAAAATAGCGATCGATCGCGGCCAGGGCCGCGGCCGGCTCGACATCTCCCACCAGACTGAGCACAGCGTTGTCGGGTACGTAGTAGGTACGGAAGAACTCCTCGACCTCCTCGAGGGTGGCCGCCTCGATGTCCTCCATATAGCCGATTACCGGCCAGTGATAGGGATGTTCGGGTGGGTAGAGCAGTTCGTGGACTCTCTCCATTGCACGCCCGTAGGGCTGATTGTCGACACGTTGACGCCGCTCGTTC
>CALILB010000328.1 GCA_938016625.1 uncultured bacterium
ACCCTCACCGGCCGCAACCTACTCGACGAGGAGTACTTCAACTCCGCCGACCGCAAGGTCGCCCTCTCCCCCGGCCGCGCCATCGGCCTCGCACTACGCTGGACGAGAAGGCCGTAGCCGGAGGGCACCGTAGCCGAGGCGGGCTTCGGCTGGGCTCTCGGGGTTGGTCCTATTCGGCTTCGCAAAGGCCTGTGGGTGACTGCGAGACGCAGATATTTCCGCTCCAGAAATTAGCGGTGCCGGCGGTGTGACTACCTGTCGACTGGTCCCAGGCATCGAAGCCTCCATCCAGCCCCAAGCTACCGCTCATGGAATTGCCGACGAAACTGTTGTCAACGGTCGAGCTGGTCGCCTTGATGCCACTCCACACCGAGTCGGTGACGATGTTGTAGCGGACCATGTTGTCGAAGGCACCCTGATCCAACCGGATGCCGTCATCGGGTACCGTCGACTGATTGCCGGCTCTCTTGATCCGGTTCTTCTCCACCGTATTGCCGCTACTGGGACCGTTGTGCTCCCAATCGGGTAGCACGATGCCGGTGAACTGCGAATCGGTGATCGAGTTGTCTCGGATGACGCTGCCGGTTGTCGAGCCGACCCAGATCCCAAAGCCGGTGGTGTCGCGGATCTTGTTTCCCTCCACCGTCACCTGATCGGAGATAAGGAGAGAGACCCCGGCATTCGGAATCTTCGGATTCTGCGAACTAGTCGTGGTGAACGGACCGGAACCGGTGAGGAGGTTGTCTTGCACGGTGACGTGATCGGCAGCGTAGACCAGAATTACATCGCCCCCTCCACCGGCAGGCGAGCGTGCCTCGAAGCCTTCCACCGTCGCATTATCGGCCGTGATCAAGAAAGCCCTCGGTGCTCCAATGACAACGACATTGCGTTTCTTGGCCGCTCGAACAGTGACCGCCTTGTCCACGTTCACGGTCTCGGTGTAGGTGCCAGGACACACAAGAACCGTGTCATTCGCCGACGCGGCAGCAATGCCCCCGTTGATCGTGGTCGCGTCGGCTGGGCTCGACTTCTTATTGCAGTTCTGTTCGGTGGCGAAGCCATCCTGGTCAACCAAGATGGTTGCAGACTCCACCGCGGTTGAGGGTAGAAGAAGAAAGATCGAGGCAATCAGAAGGGGGATGGGACCGGTGACGACCGGCAGTCGGTTCTTGGTTGTCTTCGCGGCTCTCATTTTGGACTCCTCTCCCGGTTTGTTCTGACAATGAAAGGACTCCCGGCTGCCCTTCGGCAGCTCGGTTGTCTTGTCAACTCGGTGACCGCGCGCGGTCACCGTCGCGGGCGAGGAGGTGTGGCTTTGCAGCACCGGCTTTCGCCGGCTGTGCCTTGTCGGAACAAACGCAGAATACGCCCCTCCCACCGGGCTCGCACCACCCCAGAGGGTAGGTCTCGGCCAGGAGCCGAGTGCCTGCTAGGAGGCCCCCGATCTGGAGTCTCGGAGCTCGACCGGCAAAGACCCCAGATATTTGCTGGCAAATCGCCAGACGACGTGCCGCAGAGTCAGGTCATTCCTGGGCTTTCTCGTCCGACCTCCGCGAGAACCCAGGAAATACCTGGCCAAAACAGGGATCGCCCCGCGGGAGCAGCGCATCGTCTGGCTGTCCATGACCTAGTCACCGTCGAAGACGATGGCAAAGAGTTCGGTGCCGACTAGCTCGCGGCTCCGTTTTCGTCGGCGTAGGGGCTGCGCAGCCTCAACGGCTTCGGCTTTCCCTTGCGTAGCCGCAGGTTGAGTACCTCGACAAAGACCGAGAAACCCATGGCGAAGTAGATGTAGCCCTTGGGGATGTGGAAGCCGAGACCATCGGCCACCAGGGCCATGCCGATGAGCAGCAGAAAGCTCAGGGCCAGCATTTTGACCGTCGGGTGGTCCTCGACGAAATCGCCGATCGGTTTGGCAAAGAGCATCATGAAGATGACGGCCAGCACCACGGCGATGACCATGACGGGTATGTGTTGAGCCATTCCTACGGCCGTGATCACCGAGTCGAGTGAGAAGACGATGTCGAGGAGCACGATCTGGAACAGGACGCTCTTCATGGTCGAATAAGCGGTGGTCGGCCCTTCCTCTTCGATCCCCTCGAGCTTGTGATGTATCTCGTGGGTGCTTTTGGCGAGCAGAAAGAGTCCGCCAACAATCAAAATCAAATCACGACCCGAGATGCCCCTGCCGAAGACGGTGAACATCGGGTCGGTCAGCTTGACGACCCAGGCCAGCGAGATCAGCAGGGCGATCCTCATGATCATGGCCAGTGCGAGGCCGATCATGCGGCCCTTCTGTCGCTGGTGCTCGGGGAGACGGCCGGTGAGAATGGAGATGAAGATGATGTTGTCGATCCCCAGCACGATCTCGAGCGCCGTCAGGGTGACCAGCGCGATCCAGGCCTCGGGTTGGCTCATCCAGCTCATGTTTCCTCTCCTTCTCTCTCCACCTCGTCGATCAGGACCGCGTAGAGAGCTTGATCCATCAGTCGACCACGCTTGAATACGGCCCGTCGCATCGTCCCCTCGAGCGTGAATCCGTTCTTTTCCAACACCTTGACCGATGCGGTGTTGGACTCGAAGACAAAGGCGAAGATCCTTATCAGATCGAGCTCCTCGAAGGCCCAGTCGACGATGGCCCGCACGGCCTGGGTGGCGATACCCAGATTCCAGAAGGGCTCGCCCAGCCAGTAACCGAGCATCGCGGAGCGAGAATATACGTCCTCCTGGGGAATCAGCCCGATGCCACCGATCAGCTCCTTGTCGTCGGCAAGGGCAAAGAGGGTCTCCGGCTCCTGGGCCCCGGCGAAATCGATCCAGGCCTCGGCGTCCTCTTTGGTGTAGGGATAGGGGAAGCGATCGGTCAGCTGGAGGGAGACGTTGGGGTTGTTGCCGTACTTGACGATCGAATCCACATCACCCGGGCGAAAGCTGCGGATCTGCCACTCTCCGATTCGGATCTTCACGGGCCTCTTCCTGGAGATCTTCAAGCCGACTCGATGGACGAGTCTGACATGACCAGAACGGCTGCTCCCTGGATCTGGCCCGCTCGCAGCCGCTCGAGGGCGAGGTTGGCCTCTTCGAGCGGGAAGGTCTCGACTTCAGCCCGCACGGGAATCTCGGGTGCAACCTGGAAGAACTCGATACCGTCCTGGCGCGTGAGGTTGGCTACCGAGCGGATAGCGCGCTCGCCCCAGAGCAGGTCGTAGTCGAAGGCGGGGATCTGGCTCATGTGGATACCGGCGCAGACCACGATACCCCCCTTGCGGACAGCGCGGAGCGATTGCGGGACGAGAGCGCCGACAGGTGCGAACAGGATGGCCGCGTCCAGCTCGACCGGGGGCAGGGTCTCTGAGTCGCCCGCCCAGACGGCGCCCAGCGCGCGCGCGAACTCCTGACCCTCCTCGTCACCCGGGCGGGTAAAGGCATAGACCTCCTGGCTCCGGTGCCGGGCCACCTGGGCGACGATGTGGGCCGAGGCTCCAAAGCCATAGAGACCCAGACGGCGGGCCTCACCGGCCATGCGGAGCGACCGGTAGCCGATGAGACCGGCACAGAGCAGCGGTGCCGCCTCGCTGTCGGTGTAGAGGTCGGGGATGGCAAAACAGAATCGGTGGTCGGCCACCGTGTACTCGGCGTAACCCCCATCGAGCTGGTAGCCGGTGAACTCGGCCTGGTCACAGAGATTCTCCGCTCCCGCACGGCAGAAGTCGCAGCGACCGCAGGTTCGCCCCAGCCAGGGCACACCGACCCGCTGCCCCGTCTCCAGCCGGTCGACCTCGGACCCGG
>CALILB010000329.1 GCA_938016625.1 uncultured bacterium
ACCCAGTAGACCGCCGATCGAGGAGAGAACGATGACACCGCAAAAGAGAGTCAAAACCGCCAAGCCCACCCTGCTGTTGGGTGCCCTTGTCCTTGGCGTCGCCTTCCAACTGCTCATCTTGCCAGCGGCGGCCCAAGCAGGCCCCCAGCACGAGGACGAAGAGATCAGACACCACCGTGTGGTCTCCGTCAGAGCCGGGCAAGTAGGTCCGATCAACGTGGCCCTGGCGGGTTGGCACACCTATCTGGGGGTGCAACTGTTGGATCTGACACCGGAGCTGCGGGCCCACTTTGGTGTCCCCGAAGAGGCCGGGGTCATGATCTCCAGCGTCAGCGACGACAGTCCCGCTGCCCAGGCCGGTATTCAGACCGGGGACATCATCACCGCCGTCGACGGCGAGCCGGTCCGCCGGGCCTTCGATCTGGCGCGCAGGATCCGCGCTCACGAGGAAGGGGATGCCGTCGATCTCGAGACCTGGCGCGAGGGCAAGGTCATGACCCTCAGCGCAGTGCTCGCGGAAGAGGAGCGCGCCCAGGTCGATGTCCGCCGGTTGATAACCGTTGGCGAGGACCACGAAGGTCACGAGCGGCTGACACCCGAGCAGCTCCACCAGGTGATCGAGATCGATCCGACCACTCTCAACGAGGCGATGACGCATTTGAACGAACAGCTCGCCAGCCCACATTTCAAGGAGCGGATCGAGAGGTACTGGACGGGTCGCAGCGAGCTTCAGGAGCGGCTCGAGAAACTGGAGACGCGGCTCAAGGAGTTGGAGAAGGAGCTCTCCGAGCTATCCCCTGACGACTCCTAGGCCGGTTCGCCTGGCGGCCCTGGACCTTGGGAGAGCGCCGCTCGAGGGCGGCCGCCACCTCACCCCCAACCAGGATGGAGAAGGCCGTCAGGTAGAACCAGACGAGCAGGATCACGACCCCGCCGACGACACCGTAGACGACCGTGAAGCGGTCGAAGTTGGCGACATAGAGCCGAAACAGCATGGTCACCGAGACCCAAAGGGTGGTCCCCACCACGGCGCCGACCAGAATCCTTCTCTTGGCCCGGCTCTGGTCGTGGTTGGGGAGCAGCAAGTAGCTCAGCCACATCAAACAGACGGACAACGCAAAGATCAGCGGCCAGCGGAGAAGAAGTCTCGCCGGCTGTCGGAGGCCCAGTCTGGTGGCGATCTCCGGGCCCGCCAGGACCACGACCGAGACGCCCAGCAGGGCCAGGGCGGTCAAAGCCATCAGCAGCAGCGACAGGATCCGCTTCTTCCACCAACGATGCCGCCGCTCCACCCGATAAGCGTGATTGAGGCCGTCGGCCAACGCCGCGAAGATGTTCGACGCCGACCACAGAATGAGCAACAGGCTGATGGACAGGGCCCCCGCGCTGGGGCTGGCGGTCATCTGACGGACAAACTCCACCACCGTGTGTGAGGCCGCCTGGGGCATGGTGGCCTCGAGCTGCCCCATGACCCAATGAAAGGCCGCCTCACGACCGAAGTAGCCGGTGAGCGAGAAGAGCACCAGAATAAAGGGAAAGAGCGACAGGAAGAAGTAGAAGGCGATGCGGGCCGACTCGGCGGCGATGCGGTCGCTCTGCACCTTCTCCGCCACCCCCCTGACCAGTCCCGGCAGGTTCGCCACTGATCTGTCTTCCTTCATCCCGGGTTGCTTCTCCATTCCACTACTCGGGTGGCGGCGGTGTGGTTCCGACGCTGCGGGCAAAGGTGGCCAGGGTCCGGGAGATGTCGCCGCGGGCCAGGGGCACCTCGATCAGGCAGGGTCCATCGTGGCCGCGAGCTTCGGTCAGGGCACGACGGAAGTCTTGTGCCGTCGGCGTGTGCCAACCGCGGATTCCCCACAGCCTGGCCAGCTCGGCGTATCGCCCGTCCACAAGCTCGTTGTAGCCGGTGGGCATAAAGGACTGGAGCATCTCCCAGGAGCCGTTGTTCATCACCACTACGATCGGCGCCACTCCCCAGCGGGGTGCGTTGACCAGCTCCCACCCCGTCATCTGGAAGCCCCCGTCCCCCACCAGCACGAGCGGTCGGTCGCCGCCGGTGGCCTCGAAACCCATTGCCGCCGGCACCCCGAATCCCATGGTGGCGTAGTAGGCCGAGGAGAGAACCAGCTGCGTGTCGAGCTCGTGCGAGCAGAAAAGACAATCTCCGGTATCGGTGACCAGCGGCATCTCCCCCTCGTCGGAGAGGAACCGGTTGAGCTCGGCGATCATGGCAGCCACCCGCATCGCGCCCGTGGCAGGCGTTGCACCGGCGCGCTCGAAGGCCGGTCGCCCGGCCCACTGCTGGGAGCACTCCCGATCCAGACCTTTTGCAGCGATAAGCAGCTCTCCAATCAGGCTGTCGAGTGGGATGTCCTGATACCGATGGTAGCCGATCTCGACCGAGCGAGAGACGGCCAGCACCATCCGTCGAGGGTCGATGGCACTCAGACGAACACCCATATTGGTGTCCGAGAGCAGCACTCCCATGAGCAGCAGGCAGTCGGAGCCCTCCACCACCTCGCGGACACCGGTAGGGGATGCGGGCCCCAGATAGGTCCCGGCATACTGCGGGTGGTCGTCGGGGAAGGCTCCCCGAGCCATGAAAGTAGTGACCACCGGGAGACCCAGCCTCTCCGCCAACTCGACAAAGCGGGCCGCCAGACGCTGCCGATGGACCTCTACACCGACCACCAGCACCGGCGAGCGGGACGCGGAGAGCATCCCCACGATCTCGGCCGCCGCTTCCGACGCCGCGTCGGGCCGGCTGGGCACCGACAGTACCCGCGCCCGTCCGACACGGACTTCGGTCTCCACCATGTCCCTTGGCACCTCCAGATAGACCGGCCGCGAGAACAGCCGACAGACATCGATGGCATAGCGGATCTGGTCGGCCGCAGTCTGAGGATCGTCGAGCACGGCCTGGTACTGGGTGACCTCCTCAAAGACCCGCCGCTGCGAGTCGAAGCTCTTGACCTGATGGTGGAGGAGAATGCCGTGGGCCCGCTCGTCCTGCCCCGGACCCCCGGTGAGCACCAACACCGGGGTCTTCTCGGCGTAGGCTGCAGCGATCGGATTGACCAGGTTGAGGGCCCCGGCCCCATAGGTCACACAGGCCACTCCCAGACCCTGGGCGCCGCGGGCGGCGCCGCTGGCCGCAAATCCCACCCCCGGCTCGTGCGAGAGGGTGAGAAACCGGTGTCTCGGGTCCTCCTCGATGACCCGGCTGAGCTGGAGGATGAAGTCCCCCGGGATGCCAAAGAT
>CALILB010000330.1 GCA_938016625.1 uncultured bacterium
GCCGGGCTTGTTGACCACGGCCAACAACTCGTCGTGGCCCGTCTCCATACCGACATAGACCCTGTCGAGTCCCTGCTCCGCCAGCTCGCGCCAGTCCTCAGGCCGGCGTCGCTCGCCGGTGTAGAGATCGATAAAGCCGTACAGCTTGCGTCCCGGAAGCTCCTTCGCGGCGATCTCCAGCAACGGCATCAAGCGGCGATTGGAGAGCGCCAGGGCATTGCCATCGGCCAGAAAGATCCCGCGCCGGAGGGACAACCCTTTGCCCAGAAGCTCCTTGACGCCGGCCACGTGGCGCTCGAACTCTTCGGGCTCTTTGACAAAGAAAGGCCGATCCATATAGAAGCTGCAAAACGTGCAGGCGTTCCACGTGCAGCCTTCGGTCGCTTGCAGCACTACCGCCAGGTACTGATCGGGCGGCAGGATGGAGATCGGCTTGTAGACCGCCGCAAAACGCCCCCGCTCGGCCCCGAGCTCCGTCGCGGTCCACCGCAGGATCTCCTCGTCGAGTCGGCGCTCGAGCTGGGCCGAGGCCCATGGCCGCGCCTCGCGAGCCACCGAGTAGGCCTCGTCGATGATCCCCAGCCCCTCTTCGACTCCGAGCCGACGCCGCTGTCGAGAGCCGCGTCGGTACCGCAGATGCACATCGCTGCCGAGGCTCCGTTTGAAGGTCTCGCCGTCCCGGAAGTAGATGAGAAGCCTACCCTCGCGGTCGAAGGTGAGGGACAGTCCCAATTCCGGGCTCAGAACAGTGGAGCGGGGGCTCAGGTTCTCGAGCAGCACTTCAGTCTCTGGCCCCGCCAAGCATCTCCCGCGCCTGCAAAATCAAATCGACCGCCTGCTCGTGGCTGAATCGCTCCAGATTGATCGTGATGTCGTAGCGCAGGGGATCGTTGGCACCTACCCCGAAGTGGCGTTGAAGAAACTCGGCACGTTCCTTCTCGATGCGTGCGACCTCGGTGCGAGCGTTCTCCGGCGTCAGCCCCATGCCAGCGGCATAGTGCTCGGTACGGGCGACAAGCGGTGCCACCAGACGCACGCGAAATCCCCGGCTCCTGGGCAGCACGAGATCGGCCGCACGACCCAGAAAGACCGAGTTGCCCTGGCGGGCGAGCGAGAGAAGTGCTTCGCACAGACGATGAAAGTAGTCGTTGCGGACAAAATCCCGATCCATGAGCGACCGCAGCGCCTCCTCCCACCAGGACAGATCGCGCTGATCCATCGAGCTGTAGATCTGCCGTCGAAAGTCGTCGTCGCCGGCCATCGCTTCGAGAATCTCGCGGTCGAAGACCGGCCAGCCCAGGCGCTCGCCGACCAGGGTGGCGACCTTGCGGTCGTCGACCCCCACCATCCGCGACACGCAGAGGAAATCCTCCACCTCCTCACGCTTGGGTGTCGGTGTGCTGATTCGCTGGGAGCGAGCCAGCTCCCAGTTTCTCATCTGCTTTTCGACCAGTCTGCTCAGTGCGGGATCGGCGGAGGTCAGCTTGATGGCCATGATGGGTCCCCCCCTTTGAGTTTACTCCTTCTGCAGCCCGCGGAAGGAGGCGGCGGCCAGCAGATAGAGAGCTATGGCCAGGATAGTCACCGCCCTGAACCCCAGGTGCATCGCCAGCATCGGTGTCAGTGCCGCGCTTACCACCGAGGCGCTGCCGTTGATCCCCCAGCCCCAAGGCACCCAGACCGGTCTCAGCGTGGCCGCCCGCTCGAGCCCCAGCGGGAAGGGCATCCCCATCAAGAAAGCCGGTGGCGCCAGCAGCGTCAGCGCGATCGGGACCTTGAAGAGCTCGGGCAGATGGATGGTCGACTTCAGCACCAGCGGCATCAACAGAAGGTAGCCGAGCGACAGGACCGCCAGAGAGAGGATCGCCACCTCGATCGCCGACAGCTCGGAGCCGAGAGCTGTCCGTGGCCGTCGACGCAAGGCTCGCTCCAATCTGGCCGAGCTGCCGCTGCCAAGACCGGCAAAGACCAGAAAGGCGGCCAGCACCAGGGCTACCGCATAGAGCGGGTGACCGAGAAACAGGGTGAGCTTCTGGATAAAGACCACCTCCAGCATGAGAAACCCCAAGCCGAGGGCGCCAAAATAGACCACCACCCGTATCGACGCACCGCCCGGTGCCCCGCCGGCCCCCACCGCGGCCAGCGGCAGGAGGATGAGCACGATCGCCGCCACCAGCGCCTGTACCAGCGTCGCCACACCGATCAGATACCCCCACTCCACCAGCGGGGTGCCGCCACGACCCCTGAGCTCCAGCAGTTCGGGCAGCACCCTCCACTTGAAGAAGTCGAAGAAGAAGGGGCGGTCGTCGGTCGCCGGTCGCAGGTTGAACTTGTAACGCTCGTAGAACGCCTCGCGTTCGCCACCCAGGAGGGCCTCGGCTCCCTGCGCCAGGTAGGGGGCCTCGAGCAGGTTGTAACGGTTGGTCTCGGCCGCCTCGATGCCGGGGTAGAAAGCCAGGTCGAAAGAGCGCTCACGGCAGAAGCTCCGCAGGATCTCCAACTGTCGAGGTGCGAGCGGCCGGCGGCCAACGACCAGTGTGACCGTGCTCCAACTCCGGATCATCGCCAGGTGCTCGGCGGGTGTCTGGACCCCCAGCTGCTCGAGGGCGGTCACCCCTGTGGCAAAAACCTTGAGACTGTCTCGAGGCGGCAACTTTAGCCACCGGGTGACGGCCAGCAGCCCCTCCGGCTCCAGCCGGGAGATGGCCTCGACAAAGGACTCGACCGTGTAGAGGTAGCTGGCGCTCGCCGACTGGGAGCCGGCAGCCGCAACCGTCGAAGAATCCAAAGGCGGCACCAGGATCAGATCGAAGAGATCTCGTCCGCGGGCGAGAAAGCTCCTGGCGTCTTCAATATGGACCCGGACCCCGGGACGGCGGTAAGGGCTCTGCTCGGCGTCGAAAAGGCCATCGACCAGACGGACGATCTGTGGATTGAATTCCACGGCATCCACCGCTCGAGCTCCATGGTGGAGCGCCGACAGAATCTCAGCGCCTCCCCCGGCACCGAGAATCAGGACCCGGGGCTCGTTGAGGAGGTTGTACGGCAGGGCCGAGGGCAGATATTCGAGGTACGAATCCCCTTCACCCTCGGCCGTGAGGTCGATGGCGGCCATCGAGTCGCCATCGGTATAGAGCCCCAGCTGCGTGGGCAGCCGGCCCGGAAAACCGAGGCTCAGACCCGGAGCATGACGAAATGGGATGCGTGGGCTGGCAACCACCGACAACCGGCCCAGGGGGCTCGAGCTCTCGGCCACGATCCGTGTCTCCGGGACCAGCATCGTCTTGCTCAGTCGTTTGTATTCGGACGGCCGCGGGGCCAGCCAGTCTTGTGGCCAGACAAAGACGAACAGGACCGCGGCAACGCTAAACAGCAGCGCCGACTTGCGCCTTCCCCCCAGGCTCTGATCGAGCGCGGCAATGCCGGCCGCCAGCAGACCGAGCGATCCCACCAACACGAGGGCCGTTGTCGGAGGCGAGACAAAGAGGATCGCCACCACACCGAGGGCACCGACACCGGCCCCCACCAGATCGGCGCGATAGATCCGGTGGATCTCCCCTCCGGCCCTCATCAGAGCCACGCCGATGGCGGTGCCGGCACCGAAGAAAGGCAGCGCCAACAGCAGATAGACCACCCACAGCCGCCAGAACTGTCTCGGGTCCCAGGCCAACTCCAGGGGGTTGAAGGGAACTCTCTGCGCCAGTGCAAAAGACCCCACCGCAAGCAGGGAGAACAGCGCCGCACTGGCCATGAAGGCGAGACCGAGTCGCTGCTCCCGCTGTTGGGCATCGAGCCCCAGACGCCGGCTCGCAAGCGTCAGCAAGGTGCCGCTGGCACCGTAGCCCAGCAGTGCCAGACTGATCACCATAAAGGCGAAGTGCTGCCACTGGATGACCGAGAACAACCGGATCAAGAGGATTTCGTAACCGATCGCCGCCGCAGCGAGAACCGAGACGGCGAGA
>CALILB010000331.1 GCA_938016625.1 uncultured bacterium
GGCCACCGATGCCAGATCGCCCGCCGGCGCCGGTGACCCGAGCAGCTCCTGAAGCCCCAGCAAGACCGTGGCGGCGTTGCTGCTGCCCCCACCCAATCCGCCGCCGACCGGGATGGTCTTGCGCAGCCCAATCCGCACTCCCCGTGCGGGGGCCCAGCGCTCGAGAAAGGCGGTCGCCGCCTGGTGGGCGAGATTTTCGGGACCTGACGGGACCTGCTCCTCTTCGGCCTCCAGCTCCACGCCATCGTCGGTCAGCTCGATCGTCAGCAGGTCACAGAGATCGACCGTTTGAAAGATCGTCCGCAGCTCGTGATACCCATCCTCGCGTTTGCCGAGCACCTCGAGGTGGAGGTTTACCTTGGCAAAGCTTCTATAGGTCGGGCTCATAGCAAGCTGCCTTTGTGTAGCCGCCGGGGGCGGCGAGTCGCTCGAAGCCAGATTCCAGAGGTTCCCTGACCACCGTTCGCCAGCGAAACTGCACCCCTTCGTGATGCGACAATACACCTCCCTTGTCCTGCCGCGTCCACCAAAGCACCGGCTGCTCTCCCTTCCATAGCATCCAACTGGATGGCGTACCGGCCTCCAAGCGACCCGTCCAGCGCCGATTGTCCGGATCGGTGTGGTCGAACCGCGCGTCAGCCGTCATCGAGTCGGCACCGACCTCTACCGGCAGATAGCCGAGGAGGACTCTCGGGAGTGCTCTGACCGGCAATGGATCGAGCGCCACTTCCGGTAGCGCCAGTTCCTTCCCGGCCACACAGTAGGTCTTGACCGAATGGTCCACAAGAAGGACCTGTTCGTCGAAGAGCTCCATGCTCCACAGGGCCCGGCCCAAGATATCGGATGCGACGAGCTGAAAGCGGTCGCTCGTGTCGAGTCGGAGTACGAGTCGCAGTCCTCCATCTCTTTTCGGTCCGCCGTAGCGGACACGGAAGAGATTCTGGGTTCCGAGATCCCGCGTCGCCAAGGTCCACGGAGCCTCGACCGAGAGATCTGCGTCATGGGTCTGGACGGGCGTTCCGCGGTGCGCGCAAGCAAGGCTGCCTAGCAGCCCAGCGACCACAAGAAGTCGAGTCGAAAGCTTCTGTCGCGGCAAGGGATCAGAGGTTGCCGGACAGCTCTTCGAGCTTGCGGCGCACCTGTTCGGTGTTTTCGGCCTCGAGCGCCAGGGCCCGTTCATAGACCTCCCGCGCCTTTTCCAGATCACCGAGGACCACGTACAGATCACCCAGGTGCTCGTAGACGACCGGGTCGTCCCCCACCAGATCGGCCGCCCGCTCGAGATGCCCTTTGGCCTCTTCATAGTTGCCCAGTTGGAAGTGTGTCCAACCGAGGGAGTCGGCATAGGCCCCATTGTCCGGTTCCAGATTGACCGCCTGACTCACCATCACCAGGGCACGGTCGAGATTCTCACCCTCCTCGGCCCACATGTAGCCCAGGTAGTTCAATGCCGGAGCGAACTGCGGCTCGGCGTCCAACAGTTCCTGAAAGATGGCCTCGGCTTCGCCGATGCGTTCAGTCCGCTCATAGGCTGCGCCCAACCAGAACAGGACCTGAATCCTGGTCGGCCCTTCGCTCGTGGCCTTCGCCCGCTCGAGAATGGGGATCGATCCCGCGTAGCGCTCGAGCCGTTGATAGACCTCGGCCGCGAGCAGCAATTTTTCCGCTTCGCCGGAGGAGGTGAACTCCTCGACCCGCGCGTTGGCCTCCTCTTCACGGTCGAGACGGAGGAGGATTTCGGCCTCCTTGGCCATAAACGTGTCGGCCAGTTCCGGATCGATATTGTCGGCCTGGAGGACGGTCAGTGCCTCTTCCTCGCGACCGAGGTGAAAGAGTGCGTCGGCCCGTAGAAAAACGAACTCGTTACCGCCCGCGTCCTCGTCGACCGGAACCAGATCGCCGGTGAGCTCGAGCAGCTCCTGCCAACGCTCCCCACGCGCCAGCAATCTGCCCTGCTCGAGCTGAATCTGGAGCGCGCCCGCTTCATCACCGGACTCGACCAGCCGTTGAGCCATCGCGGCCAGCGCGGCGGCCGCTTCGTCGAATTGTCCCTGACGCTCCAAGACACGCGCCAAAAGAGATGAGATCTCCGGGCTCTCGGGTCGCATCGCCAGAAGCTGGCGAGCCAGGTCCGCGGCTTCATCATTGCGGCCCCTGGCCGCCAGGACGAGCGCCTTGAGATAGAGCAGTCCAAAGTCTTCCTGCTGACTCACCAACGCCTTGTCGAGGGCCACCTGCGCGCCTTCCAGATCGCCGGTGCGGAACAGCTCGAGAGCCAGTCGACGCTGGACCTCGGCGTCGGCCATCTCCCTGGGCGCGGCCTTCAAGGTGGCGATGGCGGCTTCGTGGTCTCCTCTCTCGCTCTGCAGCTCGGCCAGAGTGACACGCGCCTTCTCAAAGCCCGGATCGACCTCCAGAACGTCTGCAAGCACCTCCTCGGCCTCGGTCAGCTCACCCGCCCGCAGCAGGGCGTCGAGCAGGAACGAGTAGACCGCGCGATTGCCCGGGCGATAGCTGAGTAACTCCTCGAAGACTTCGGCCGCCTCATCGAACCTCGATTCCCCCAGATAGATCTGGCCCAGGGACATCATCGACTGGCCGTCGTCGGGCGCCAGGACTCGAATGCGCTCGAGCGTTTCGCGCGCCCGGTCCAGCGCACCTTCCTCCTGTTGCACCAGGGCCATTTGCACCTGGCTGTAGATCCGCATCGCGTCGAGGTGCTCCGGCGCGAGCTCGAGCGCCTTGGAGGCATGGGCCTCAGCCGCCTTGGCTCGGTCCAGTCGAAGGAGCAGCTTGGCGTACTCGATACGGATGAACATATCGTCGGGAGATTCGTCGACCGCCTGTGAGAAGTGCTCTAATGCCTCACGATAGGCGCCCTCTTCGGTGAGCAGCTTCGCGAGTGCGAAGTGGTAGGGAGCTTCCGATGCGACAGCCATGCCGGCCAGTGCAATGAAGATCAGAAAACAGATTGATGTGTGCCGCGACGGTCGCATCAATCGAGGATAACAATCCGCTGAACCGCTTTACAAGGAAGAAGGAGACTTTTATAATGTCTCGTTCGCAAATAAACAACTGAGCATCAAGAACTTAGAGATCCCTGCCGGCACAGACCAGAAATGAAAGGGCTCGGCGAACTGCTGCGGGATCGAGGCTGGGTCAGCAATCACCAGCTGGACGAGGCACTCGCGAGACAACGCGAAATGGGTGGACTCGTCGGCACCTGTCTGTTGGAGTTGGGTGCCATCCAAGAAGATCTACTCGTCCGTGTGCTCTCCGAGCAGCTGGGAGTACCCGCGGCTTCGGTAGCCGATCTCGCCGACGTGCGGCCGAGCGTACATCAGCTCTTGCCCAGGGATCTGGCTGCTCGCTATCTCGCCATCCCCTTCCGCAAGATGACGGGCCGGGTGGATGTCGCCCTTCTGGATGTCAGAAACCTCGCCCTCCACGACGAGCTCGCCTTTGTCATCGGCAAGAAGCTGAACAT
>CALILB010000332.1 GCA_938016625.1 uncultured bacterium
GAGCTGCTGGAGGAGGCGAGAAGGCTCGCCTACGTCCCCAAGAAGCAGATCTTGAAGAGCCGCAAGGCCTACCCGGAAGAAGAGGAGCGCGAGGTAGTGCTCAAGGACGACCGCAAGGTGCTGTTGCGGCCCACCCGCACCAGCGACGTCGACGGCATGCAGGAGCTCTTCTACAGTCTCTCCGAGCAGGACATCTACACTCGCTTCTTCACCAACCTGAAGTCCTTCTCGGCGTCACAGGCCCAACATCTCTGTAGCGTGAGCTATGAAGAGGAGATGGCCTTTCTGGCGGTAGTGGGCGATTGGGAGGAAGAGCGTGTCGTCGGAAGCGGCTGCTACTACGCCGACCCCTCCACCAACCTCGCCGACGTCGCCTACATGATCCACCCCGACTGGCAGGGTCTGGGTTTGGGCAGTCGAATCCAGCAGCGACTGGTCGAGTACGCCAAGTCGAAGGGCCTGCGCGGCTTTACAGCCGACGTTCTCAGCGAAAACGAGAAGATGTTGGCGGTATTCGAAAAAGGCGGCTTCAAAGTGTCGAGCAAGGTCGTCGAGGGCACCATCGAAGTGGTCATGCTCTTCGAGTAGTCACCCCCCAAACGGATCGCCTTACTCGCCTTCCCCGCGAAAGCTCATGGTCTCCAGCGGCCGGGTCGGAGCCAGGGTCCCGGGAAAGGCCGCGTCGATCGCCGCCAAAAGGCCGGGAAGATTTCCGGCGGGCTCGAAGTAGGAGCCAGCGGCCTCGGCAACCGGTAGATGCATGGCCACGATCTGTTTGGGTCGGATGTGATCGCGGACGACCCCCTGCCATTTCGGATGGAGTAGATACCAGTAGGGCAAAAGCGCTACGTCGATCGTTTCTCCTGCCAGGCCGTATGGCGCAAACACCTCGGCCGCCGCCTCGGTGTCGCCGATATGGAGAATCTTTACTCCGGCTATCTCGAGCAGGAACCCGAGATTATGAATCTCCGGCCGGTCCCGGCCGTGGTGCAGGTTGAAAACCTCGACCCGGATACCGGCGACCGTCACGGTCTGGCTCTTGCCCTGCGGTGGGAAGAGACCGATGACCCTGGCGGCCATCGTGCTCATCTCCGGGATCACCTGCCGCACCCTGTCAGCCGCCTGCTCGGTCGAGATGAGGATCGCCGCGGTGTTGTTTTCCAGGGCTCGGGCGACCGGTCCGGCGGCGAAGTGATCGGCGTGGTAGTGGCTGGCCAGGATCAAGCGAACATTCCGGAAGCGTCCGCTGGACCCTTCGAGCCCCCGACGGATCTCCTCGGGCACCCGGGGGTACCCCCTCACCCCCACATCGAAGAGGGCATCGACCAGGACTCCGCGATCCTCCCCAACCAACAGAAAGCCCTCGTTCGCAATGTAGGTGATCTCGACTCCACCCGCGTCGCCGGCGGTGGCGGGGTCGAGTGCAGACTCGACCTGGGCGGCCAGCGGCTGCACCTGAGCGACCAAGGAAAGAAGGAGCGTTACGACGATGAGTTGTCTCATGTAGATAGAAGTCTCTCGAGGGGCGACGTCGACCTGGCGCCTCGGATGGTACACAATCGCAGTTGAACGGACGGGAAACTGGGTGCTGGGGAGGCTGGATCCGGGTTCGGTCTCCAACGAGCTCTGAACTCCAGGTGTCCTGCATGAACCGCGATCTGAACTCAGAGCGCCGCCGGGCCTACCGGGGTCTGGCCGCGGTCCTGGTGCTCAGCTTTGGTCTCAATCTGTTTCCTCTGTGGTGGGGGCTCCCCGCGCTCAACGCCTGGGCCTTTGACGAGATCCGGCCGGCAGCGGTATTGGAGGGTTTGGAGAAGAGATTTGCCGACGGCTGGTCGGGCCCCTATCCGCCCTTTCACTACTACCTGCTGGGTACTCTCTTCTGGCCGGTGGTGTGGGCGGAGGAGAGCGGGTTGCTGGAGCTCGATCCGCTGGGCCAGACAACCCTGCTCTACCTCCTCGGCCGGTTTCTGAGCGTGCTGCTGGCCACGGCCACGGTCTATCTTGTCTATCGGTGCGCTCGGCTGCTCGGTGACCGCCCGACCGCGGTGCTCTCGGCCCTGGTCGCGGCGACGATTCCCCCCTTTGTCTTCCAAGCCAAGACCATCAACCTAGAGGCCCCCTATCTATTCTGGTTCATGCTCTCGGTCTTCTTTCTGTTGCGGGCAGTGGAGCGGCATCGGTTGCGGGACTATCTGGGCTTTGCCGCCGCGGCCACCTTGGCGATCTGCACCAAGGACCAGGCGTTCGCCTTCTATGTCCTGGTGCCGATTCTTCTCTGGCTCGACCTCCATCGCCACAGCCGGAGCGACCCGGGCTTCGACCAGCCCCGGTGGCGAACCCTGTTCGACCAGCGGTTGGTCGCAAGCGCCCTGCTGGCCGTCGTTCTTTTTGCGCTCGTCCAGAACTTTCTCTTCAACTTCGAGGGCTTCCGTCGTCATCTCTGGTTGATCACCCATCGCTCGCCGAGTCTGTTCAAGGTCTATGAGCCAACCATTCGTGGATATGGTGCCCTGACATTCCAGAGCCTGCGACACCTGGCCTTTGCTCTGGGTCTGCCGCTGGCGCTGGCCGGCTTCTGGGGGGCGGCGACCGCGTTGCGCCATCCGCGACAGAACGGCCGGCTGTTGGTGCTGCTGGGTCTTGGTCTCTCCTACTACCTCTTCTTTGTCATGGTCATTCGCCACAACTATGTGCGCTTTCTGCTGCCCATCGCGCTCATCCTGAGTTTTTTCGCGGCCCGCTCGCTGATCGGGGTTTGGAACAGCTCGAGACTTCCCCGGGTGGTGACCGTGTTGCTGGTCGGCGGCATATTGCTGCATGCGCTGCTGCGTGCGCTGTCGGTTGATCTCCTCATGCACCGGGACGGCCGCTACCGGATCGAGGGCTGGGTGGCCGCGAACGTGGCGGCCGACGAGGATGCGGTGGCCGTTGGTCGTCAGAACCTCCTCCCCCGGGGTCTGGAGATCGTGCCCTGGTCGCGTGTACGGCAGCGGGGTGCCGGCTATTTCAACAAGCGAGGCGTCGACTATCTGGTGCTGAGCACCGAAGATCTCACCAGCCGGCGCCGCCGGGAGTTCTATGCCCTTTTGTCCGGGGGGGAGCTGGGATTCGAGCTGGTGCTCCGCTACCGCGGAGACCCACCGCTCAACCTCCTCGACACCGACGGTATCTACACCAATCTCAAGTATCTGGACCCCGAGATCGAGGTTTACCGACGCTCGCACGACTCACCCGGGCAGTAGCCCAAGCGCGAGCGGAAGAAGAATATGATGGGGCCGCTATGACAGATCACAACGAATCTCCCGCGTCGACCTTCTCCCCGATCCGCTGGGGCGCAAGCGGCCTCGAGCTGCTCGACCAGACCCGGCTACCCCGGGAGGAGACCTGGCTCGACTGCCGCTTGCCCGGGGATGTCGCCGGGGCCATCCGCCGACTCTCGGTGCGTGGCGCACCGGCGATCGGGGTCACCGCGGCCTACGGGTTGGTAGTCGGTCTCCAATCGGGCGACGAGGATCACGACTTGCGCGAGCGGTTCGAGGAGACTTGGGAGCTGTTGGCCGCAACCCGGCCGACGGCGGTGAATCTGCGCTGGGCTCTCGACCAGGGACGCGAGGTCTTCGAGCGACACGCAGACTCGGGCCGCGAGGCCGCGACGACCGCGTTGCTCGAGTGGGCCCATGGGCTCCACGCCGCTGACATCGAGGCCAACCGCAGGCTGGGCGCTCACGGCGCGACCCTGTTTACTCGGGGCGACCGGGTCTTGACCCACTGCAATACCGGGGCGCTGGCCACCGCTGGTTACGGTACCGCCCTGGGGGTGATCCAGTCCTCTTGGGCCGACGGCAAGCTTGGCATGGTCTGGGTCGACGAGACCCGGCCACTTCTGCAAGGGGCACGGCTCACCACCTGGGAGCTCGAGCGGCTTGGTATCCCCTACCGGCTGGTGACCGACTCGAGCGCCGGCTCGCTGATGAGCCGCGAGCTGGTCGACCGGATCGTCGTCGGTGCCGATCGCATCGCGGCCAATGGCGACACCGCCAACAAGATCGGTACCTACACAGTTGCGGTTCTCGCCAACCGCCACGGAGTACCGTTCTATGTGGCGGCACCGCTGTCGACCATCGATCGCGATACCCCCACGGGGTCCGAGATTCCCATCGAGGAGCGTGACCCGGGCGAGGTGACCGAAGTCTTTGGCACCACCATCGCTCCCGGCGAGGCAGCAGCCGCCAACTTCGCCTTCGATGTCACTCCGCACGAGCTGATCACCGCCATCATCACCGATGCCGGGGTGCTGGAGCCGCCGTTCGAGGAATCCATCGCTCGCGCCTTCGCGGCTAGATAGGGATCGCCGACGAGACGTCAGGCCAGAGCTAGGACGGCCACAGCCAGCCAAAGACGCCGGCGGTCAGCAGCGCATAGACCAGCCCGTCGAAAACGTGTTTGAGGGTAGAGCTCCAGAGCACACCCATCCAGATCGAGTTCGTGACCTGCCCGACGGCGTAGCCCAGAAAAGCCACGGTGCCGGTGACACGGAAGACCGTCAAATAGTCGGTGCCCGCCCCGAGGGTGCGACCGGCGAGATAGGCGGCAAAGACACCGATCACCAGGCAAAAGACAAACCACATTGCCAGAAACTTGCCCATCGCCGGAGCGCCGCTGGGCATCACCGTCATAAAGCCGACCGGCCCCTGTTTGTACTTCTCGGTCATCTCGGTCGAGCCCATCTCCTTGGGGCTGGCACACCAGGGGAAGCCGAAGTTACCGGGCGGCAACTTGGCGTCCCGCATGGCCGCCAGCAGGACGTCCTCGTTTGGCAGCTTGCCGTAATTGCTGCGGTGATAGGTGAGCAACATGTGGATGATCGAGCTGGCGATGAAAACCAGCACCGCCGACAGGACGATCGGAAGCCAAAGAGCTGTCAGTGAAACCATTCCGGCATCCTCCTTCTAGAAGACCGAGGTCGGCTCGCCCACCTGCCAAGCAGGGGTCGAGCACTGGTTTGAAGTCTGAGCTGGTGCAATCGTAACACGCACTACCACAGCCAGCAGAGAAACTCCGACGGCACTTTGTGTCCAATTGCAGGCGTTGACAGGCTTGCTTGGCCTAGCGGGTTCGCTGCCAGTCTCCGGTGGACAGAAAGTCCTCCATCTCACGCCAGAGAGCGTCGATATCGCAGCGCATCACGATCATGTCGTGTCTTTTACCTTCGAGGTCCTTGACGTAGTCGGGCAGAACGGCTTCCTCGCGAAACCCTAGTCGCTTGAAAATGCTCTGTGCCGCGATCTGCGGACGCATCATCTTGACCACGATCTCTTCCACACTTGCGGCGATTGCCAGACGATAGAGCTCGCGGGCCATCAGGACACCGAGACCCTGGCGTTGGTAGGGTCCGGCAACGATGAGCCGCAGCTCACCGACGTGTTCCTTCCAGTCCTCTCCGGATAGCTCCAGGGTGCCATCGGCGACGATGCGACCATCGACGATGGCCACCAACCGCCTGGCAGCACCGGTGCCGCACTCGGCGATCCGCCGTTCTACCACCTCCCGTTTGGTGACGTCACGGCGCAGGTAGGCCCGGTCGGCCTCGGACAGCGATTCGAAGAAGGCGAGGGACGGGTCGAGATCCTCGGTGGTCATCTCCCGGATGACGACCTCGGTGTGGTCCTTGAGCTCGAGGTTTTTGTGCACGCCAGGAGCCCTCCTATGGCAGGTGGACAAGAGATTTGGTGGCGAAATCGGTGCTCGACAGTCAGTCTACCACCGGCGTGCGGTGAGCCGGCCTCACTGGCCACCCGGAATCTGAAAACCGGCGACCCGCAGCTTGTTGGCCATGTCCGTTTTCTCCATGGCCTTCATGTAGGCCTCCTCGGGCGCCACGGCCCGTGCTTTGACCAGACGCAAGAGGTCGTCATTGAGCAACTGCATCCCGAGCTGCTTGCCGGTCTGGATGGAGGTAGGGATCTGGTGGGTCTTGCCGTCACGAATGTTGGCGGCGACACCGTGGGTGACGACCATAATCTCGAGTGCGGCGATGCGACCGGAGCCATCCTGGCGCTTACACAGGGTCTGACAGACGACCCCCTTGAGCGACGCCGCCAGCATGGTTCGGATCTGGTCCTGCCGCTCGTGTGGAAACTGGTCGATGATGCGGTCGATCGTGCTGGCGGCACTCGAGGTGTGCAAGGTGCCAAAGACCAGGTGCCCGGTCTCCGCCGTCTCGATAGCCGTCTCGGTGGTCTCGAGGTCGCGCATCTCGCCCACCAGCACGATGTCCGGATCTTGACGGAGCGCCGCCCGCAGGGCCCGCTTGAAGCTCTCGGCATGTTCCTTGATTTCGCGCTGGCTGATGCGACATTGGTTGTTCTGATGGACGAACTCGATGGGGTCCTCGATGGTGATGACATGGTCGCGGCGATGCCGGTTGATGTAGTCGATCATCGCCGCGAGCGTCGTCGACTTGCCGCTGCCGGTCGGACCGGTGACGAGTACCAGGCCTTTGTTGAGCATGCAGAACTGGGCGAGGCCCTTCGGTAGCTCGAGTTCCTCGAAGGTCAGAATCTTGCTGGGAATGTGTCGGAAGACCGCACCGGTGCCCAGGTGGTTACGAAAGACGTTGACCCGGAAGCGGCCGAGGTCTGGAACGCCGTAGGCAAAATCGGTGTCGCATCTCTGCTGGAGCTCCTCCTTGGCCCGCTGGGGCATGATCTCGCCGACCAGCTGTTGCATCGAATCGGGGGAGAGCACCTGGGTGTCCTGCTCCGAGGCTGGAACCATGGTGCCGTGGATCCGCAGCATGGGGCGCGTCCGCGCCGCGAGATGGAGGTCGGATGCCCCGACGCTGATCGCGTATTTGAGAAACCTGTCGATTTCCGGCATCGTTCGAGCTCCTAAAGAATGGGGGTGTCTTCGTGGTCGGTGACGCCACTGCGGTCGACCGAGAGCCGAACGATCGCGTGGTAGGGGATGACGTGGATCTCTTTGTCCTTGCTCTCGAGGTAGAGCTCATGACCCGCCGCGCTGGCCTCGAAGCGGAGCAGGGTGCCGCGAAGAGGCTCCCCGCGTAGTGTCTCGACGGCTACCTCGATGCGCTCGGTCATGATCCGCTCGAGGTTCAAGCTGGTGAGCCCGGTCACCTCGAGGTTCCACGCCACGGTGTCACGATACTGGTCCACCAGGATTCGAATCTGTCGACCGAGGGTGGTGCCTATGCCGCTGAGCAGCTTGGCACCGACCCCGGGGTGGGTCTCGAGCAGCCGGTCGAGGCTCTGCCGCCCAAGGGCCCAGGCCCGTGTCTTCTCGACGGCCCGGGCGCCACCGGGGGGCGGAGCGCCGCTATCGATCAACGACAGCAGACCAAAGACGCCACCGTCTCGCACGGTCATAAAGAGCTTTTCGATACCGCTGACGACGGTATAGACCTCGACCACACCCTCTTGGACGACGAACATCTTGTCGGCGGTGCCTCCCGTGGCCAAGAGACTTGTTCCCGCTTGCCATTCGACTTCCTCGACCATGTCGGCAATGATCGCCAACTCCTCCGGAGCAAGCGCCCCGAAGAGCGGTACCGTGGCGAGAAACTTCTGGCGTTCACTCATGCAGACCTCCTTGGGTAGCGCGAAGGCTATCCTGTTCGCGTTGAAAGAAGAAGCCCGGGCCAGAGGCGCCGAGAAGGTGGATTGCGGAACGCGAGCCGATCTAGAGAAGACCTAGAGACATTGCGCCAGACCTTCGACGTCCGAATGGTTCTGGGTGACCATTCCGTTGTAGAGTGCCGAGGTGTCCAGGGACCAGTAGTAGATCATCGCATCGCCGCTGTCGGAGTGGACGCCGACGATGAAGTCGCCGTTGGCAGCCGTTTCCAGGCCTTCGACTTCACCCGGCAGCATGGTGGTGACCATCACCCAACCCCCGCCCGAGCAATCGCCGTTGATCAGACTCCCACTGGCACAGTCGTACGCGTAAAGGCTGCTGGTTCTCGGGCTGGTCCCCTCGTTCTCGCCGGCGCCGAAGAGCAGGTGACCGTCATTGCTCCAGGTAATGGCCTCCATCTTGTTGCCGTCGGCGGATGCCACCCAGGTAGCGGCACCGGTCGAGATGTCGATGGCAACGATGCCGGCGCTCTCGTCGATGCCGAACAGTGCGCCGCCGGGATGGAAAGCCAGACCTTCGATGTCATCGAAGCCAGTCTCACCAACAAGGTGGAGTTCGCAGTCATCGCCGTCCACCGTGTAGAGCGCTCCGCTCATCCGGACCCCGGGAATCTCGTTCGAGACGTCGCCCGACGAGCCGTAGAGAACACCGTTGCGGCCCTCGAGACCCTCGATGTTGTAGGCCTCCCGAACCGGTCCACAATTCACCGCTGCCCCACCATCGACAGTGAAGAACTGAGAGTCGCGACCCGAAGGATCGTCCACTGCGTAGATGGCCTCGTCGACGCAAAGAGGGTCCGGAGGCTCGGGTACGAGAAGACAGACATCGTCGCAAAAGATGACCTCGGCCAGAGCTCCGCTGCCGACAAGAGAGATCTCGAGTCGGCTCACGTTGGCGGCAAGAAGCTGAACTATCTGGAAGCTGTTATCGCCCAGCGCCGAGAGCGGCCTGGAGACGATCACATCGCCGAGGGCGTTGTAGGCGGTGACTGTTCCGCCACTCTCATCCTCGTCGATGTCGAGGATACGGATCTCGGTAATCTGGACCGGCGGTACGAAATCGAAAGCAATGGAGCCACCGTCATCGGCAGCGTCAGGGTTGCTGGTATCCCCATCTTCCGAAATGACAAGGACCTTGCCTCGCGCCCATTGGTTGGAGAGGCCCGCGTCACCGATGCCCGGACCCGGGACGACGAAGTCAGGTGGGAGGGTGAAAACCTCGTTGGGTGTTCCCAGGTCGGTGTTACCGCTGGTGGGAAGGCCGCTGTCGAAGATCATCAACGGTTGGTTGTCGGGATCGTCGGTGGAGACGAAGATCCCCGCCGGCCCCCAGGGCTGGTTGGTGTCGTCGATGATGTCGCCGGTGTGGAGTGGCGCCGCCAGCGTGTAGTCGGTCTCGAAGTCGATACCGGGTGGGCAATCGAGATCGAGGGGCGGGGCGTGTCCAGCCATATCACCGCCTCTGATGTCGAGCCAGGGACCACGTCGGTCCGGGGTCTCCGCAGAGACGGGACCGAGGTTGGTGACCTTTCCGGAGAGGGGGTCGATCTCGTAGAGGTTGTCGTCATGGTTGGAGAGGATGAGACGACCATCGTTGGTCTCCGCCATGCCGGTGCTGTCTCTGGGGGTCAGCACTCGGCTGATGAAGGTGGCGATGGCGGTTTCGGGGTCGACTCGGTAGAGGCTCCTCAACGACATCGGGCTCTTGGATCTGACGGTCAAGAGATATAGCTCCCCGGTGGCAACGAACTCGATGTCAGCCGCGTGGGTGTCCAGAACTTGCTCCTGTCCGTTGGCGTCGACGGTACGGACGGTGCCAACGAGCTCGGGCTCACAGGGGAATGGGTCGCAGGTTGCGAGGTCGAGTGAATAGAGGCGATCGGTTTCGACGTTGGTGAAAAAGTAGTTGCCATCCGGCGAGCAGGCCAGTTGGTAGACCCGGTTGAGAAAAGCGGCCGGCAAGTGGCCGACCAGGTGCTCGGTATATGAAGGATCACCAAGGTCGACCAGAGACACCGAGACCGGATTGGTGCCGATACCGAGCAATGAGGTGCCACCCGCACAAAGGGTAATTGCGTGAACGGAGTGGGAGAACTGGAAGTCGTGCAGGTGCGTTGCTTGATTGGGGTCGAGATCGACATGGTATAGCGCGGTCGGGTTTCGACCGTTCGCCAGGAGCACCGACTGCGCGGTGGTGGCCCGGGGTATCGCCAGGGCGAAGAGCGTCACGGTGAAAGCCGCGACCGTTATCCCTACAGTTGATGAGAGTCTTCGCATCAGGGCACCCTCCCTCGAGTGGTGTTATCCGACATCTCTTCAGTATTTGTACTCGAGCAGCGTCAGGGGAGCGGCAGGCTGCATAGGCAAAGAGCCATACGTGAAAAGGTCTTGGAGACCCGGCACGCCGCCGCCGACAGACCTGACCGAAGTTGCGGCGGCGGCCACCGTGCGTCGCCAAATCCGCGGTCGAATCCATTGACGGCTGTCGATAATCCCCAAATCAGACTAATTTATTCGTCAATCTGCGGGATTGTTATTTCGAATCGTCGAAACTACACTTACCTGTAAGAGTATCGGCATCCGCGTCGCACCAGGCGGCACGGCGAAGCGACTCTCTACTGCGGCAACCAAAGGCGGGGGGCCCGGCGCGGGGTGGAGACGATCCCGGCCCGTGTTGAAGGGGGGTCTCATCCTCAAAGCAGGACGCAGATCCCGAGATCAAGAGCAGCGGTGGTGAATTAGGGGAGTGTCGAGACCGTCGATGACAGAACCGGATCTGCTGTCGGTTCCCAGGATCCTCTGGAAGAGGAAGCACTGGGTAGTTCTGCTTGCCTTGCTGGGGTTCGTCGGGGGCTATCTCGCTTGGAAGTTGCTGGCCCCGAAGTACCGGGCCAGCACCATGATCCTGGTGGAATCTCAGAAGGTACCTACCGACTACGTCAAGACGACGGTGACCAGCAGCCTCGCCGAGCGTCTCAGAACGATCCAGCAACAGATCACCAACCGCGAGAACCTCGAGCGGATCATCCTCGAATTGGACCTCTATCCGGAGTACCGCGCGGTAGCCCCGATGGAGGATGTCGTTGCTCACGCCCGGCGAGCGCTGCGGGTGCGGGTGGAGCGAGGCGCCACCTTTCGAGTCTCCTATCGGGGGGCGGACCCGGTCGAAGTGGCTCGGGCCGCCAATCGGATCGCCGAGCTCTTTATCGAGGAGAACCTGAAGGTTCGCGAAGGACAAGCGGAGAGAACCTCGCAGTTTCTGGAGACCGAGCTCGAAGAGATTCGGAGCCGCCTCGAGACCCAGGAAGAGGCGGTGGCCCAGTTCCGACTCCGCCACGAAGGCGAGCTGCCCGAGCAGAGAGATTCGAACCTGGTGGCGGTGACGCGGTTGGAAGCCGAGCTCGCCGCCAACAGAGAGGCTTTCCAGCAGGCCGAGCTGCGCAAACTCCTTTTGGAGAACCAGCTCAGATCCCGGGACGCCGAGATTGTCCCGCCGGAAACATCCCTTTCGCGCCTCGACGAGCTGAAGCTCGAGCTTGCGCAATTGCGGTCGCGCTTCACCGACCGCCATCCCGATGTAGTCCGTCTGCAGCGGGAGATCGCCGAGTTGGAGACCCAGGCCACCGAGCCGGCCGGGGTAGAAGAGATGCCATTACCCTCCGCTACGGACATCTATGCGGCCGCCGAGATCCGGGCACTCGATCGCGAGCTCGTGCGCCTCGAGTCCGAGCGGGATCAAATCCTCAAGGAGATCGGCCGTTTCGAGCGCCGGCTCGAGCGTACCCCTCGCGTCCAGCAGGGCCTGCTCATTCTGACGCGCGATTACGACAACCTGCGTGAGTCGTACGAGAAGCTGCTCGGCAAGAGGCTCGAGGCCCGGCTGGCGGAGAACCTGGAGAGAAGCCAGCAGGGTGAGCAATTTCGCATCCTCGAACGGGCCGTGCCACCCAGCCGACCGTACTTTCCGCAAAGGACGATCTGTCTGGGTGGCGGTCTGCTCATTGGGCTCGCCCTGGGGGTGGGGGCCGCATTCTTGCGCGAGGAGGTCGACCAGACCTTTGGTGATCCACAATCGCTGCAGAGCGCCTTTCCGGAAGTTACGGTGCTGACATCGATACCGCTTATCCGCCCCAAATGGGATGGCCCCGTGGGATCCGGGTGGAAGGAGAAGAAGTCCGCGTGACTTCCCGCTACAAACGTCACCCGAGGAACCCGGGCAGCGGCCCCAAGGCAGAGCGACGGGTTCGCTGGGTCGAGATCAAGCCGGGGACGCCGACCATCCACTCCGGGGTTTCGCCAAGCTCCTTTGCAGCCGAGCAGTACCTGTCCCTGGCGGTGCGCATCGAGGAGCGGGTATCGACCGACGAGAGGGATCCCGCCTTCGTGATCTCGGTGACTTCTCCCGAGCCGGCCGCCGGTAAGACACTGACCAGTCTCAATCTGGCCCTGACTCTCGGGCGGTTGAGCGAGCGCCGGATTCTGTTGGTCGAGTGCGACCTGCGGCGGCCCAGCCTCTCGGAATTCCTGGAAGGGAATGGCTCCTCTCCGGGATTGGCGGACATCCTTGTCGGCGAGGCGGAGTTCGATGAAGCGGTGGTGAAGGTAAGGGGCACGGGGTTGGACCTTGTGGGCGCCGGCAGCCAGAGCAAGGTGGACACTCTGATCGCCGACCATCGTTTGGTCGAAGCGCTCAGCGAGCCCCGGTCGCGCTACGACATCGTGATTTTCGACTCACCGCCGCTGCCGCTCGCCAGCGGACGCAGCCTGGCGAACCTGGCGCAGGGAGTCCTGCTTGTTGTTCGTGCCGGTCAGACAAAGAAAGGGGATATCAAGGATGCCCTCTCCTCGCTCGAGCCGGACAAGGTCCTCGGGTTGGTGTTGAACGGCGTGCGCCGCAGCCGGCTCAGATCCTCGGCCTACGGCTCCTACGCCTACTACGGCGACGATCGAGACTCGACATTCGGCGGTGCAGGGGCCGACGGACAGGCCGCCGAGGAGCGCGGGCCCTTCCCGCGGGACTTTTCGATGAAAAAGGTCGTGGACCCCGACGAAGGCGGCTGAGATGCTTCGTTTCCTCAACCGATACTGGGTCGGAGCCGCTGTCCTCAGCGTGGTGGTGGAGACAGGGCTGATCCTGCTGTCGGTCTGGGCGGCCAATCTTCTGCGCGCCTGGGTCTACTACGGTCACCTGGAGGGTAGTGCTCCAGCCTTCTTCGTCTCCAATCTCTGGCTGCGGGAAGGGGTTTTTGTAGCCACCATCCTGCTGAGCCTCTACGCCAACGGTCTCTACGACTTTCACGAGCACTTGACCACCCGCGAGATTTTTATCCGGATGGGTCGCTCTCTCGGCATGGCGGGCGTTGTCCTGCTGGCCCTCTACTACGTCACCTTTGGCGCGCTGACGACGGGTCGCGGGGTCTTTGCCGCGGGAATGGTGATCACTGCGGTGTTGCTTACCTTGTGGCGACTGTTTTTGAGCTGGCTGCTGAAGAGGTCGGCTATCAGCGACCGGGTGATGATCATCGGCACCGATGAGTGCGCGATCGATCTTGCCCGGGAGGTGCTCCAGCGCAAGCACCTGGGCTTCCACATTGTGGGGTTTGTGGGTGACGATCCCCGCCTCTTGGGTCGCAGCCTGATCAATCCCAGGGTTCTCGGCACCACCAGCGAGGTGCATGCGTTGGCCCGCCATTATGATGCGCGACGCATCGTGGTCGCTCAACGAGACCTGCGTGGAAAGCTGGACATGGATCAGCTTCTCGAGTGCAAGACCTCAGGGATCCTGGTCGAGCAGGGGACCGACTACTACGAGCGCCTGACGGGCAAGATCATGCTCGAAGGGTTGACGAGGTCCTGGCTGATCTTCTCGCGCGGATTCGTGGTGTCGAAATCGATCCTCGAGGCCAAAGTCCTGTCAGACAGCGTGGTGGCCGCCATTGGCCTCGTCTTGGCGCTGCCCTTGATGCTGCTTACCGCCATTGCCATTCGTCTCGACTCCCCGGGGCCGGTCTTCTTCCGCCAGGAACGGGTGGGAAAAGACGGCAAGATCTTTACCCTCTGGAAGTTCCGCTCGATGAAGGTCGACTCCGAGGCGGATGGAGAGCCCAGGTGGGCGACCGAAGAGGACCCGAGGGTGACCCGGGTGGGGCGGTTGATTCGAAAGCTCCGCATCGACGAGATTCCACAGCTTCTTAACGTGCTCGTTGGTGACATGAGCCTGGTGGGGCCCCGGCCGGAGCGCAAGCCGTTTGTAGAGCGGCTGACCCATATGAGTCCTTTCTATGCGCAACGGCAGGTTGTGCGACCCGGTGTCACCGGATGGGCGCAGATCCGAGCGCCCTACGCAGCCAGTTTCGAGGATTCGCTCGAGAAGCTGAAGTATGATCTCTACTATGTAAAGAATCTCTCGTTCTGGTTGGACGCCTCGATCCTGATAAGCACGGTCAGAATCGTTCTTTTTGGTCGAGGTGGACGTTGAAAGGCTCATGCCCGCCCCCGAGACCGCTCATCAGCTCAACGCATTTTCAATAGACGTCGAAGACTACTTTCAGGTCGAAGCCTTCGCCGGTGCCGTAGCTCGCTCCGACTGGGAGGATTTCGAGCCAAGGGTCGAGAGCAACACACGGCGTCTGCTCGAGTTGTTGGATCGCAAGCAGGTCAAGGCGACCTTCTTCATGCTGGGCTGGGTGGCCGAGCGGTTTCCGGGGTTGGTCCGTGAGCTCGTCTCCCAGGGACACGAGCTTGGAGCACACAGTTATGATCACCGGCCGGTGACCGAGCTGACGAGAGAAGAATTCCGCCGGGACGTCGCCAAGTCGAAGGGAATTCTCGAGGATCTCGTCGGCACCGAGGTGGTCGGGTACAGGGCTCCCACTTATTCCATCGTCAAGAAGACTTTGTGGGCGCTGGATATATTGCTGGAGGAGGGCTTCCGCTACGACTCCAGCATTTTCCCCATCGTCCATGACCGTTATGGGATACCGTCCGCCACCCGCTTCCCGGGTGTCGTGAAGGAGAACGGGTCGGTGTCGCTGTTGGAGTTCCCCATCTCCACGGTGCGCATTCTCGGGGGCAATCTGCCCTTTGTCGGCGGCGGCTATCTGCGCCAGTACCCGATGAGGTTCGTCCTCTGGGGCATGCGGCGCGTCAACCTGGTCGAACGTCAGCCGGTCATACTCTATGTCCATCCATGGGAGATGGATCCGGATCAGCCCGATCTGTCGGTTGGGCCGATCAGCCGGTTGCGCCACTACCGTAATCTCGACCAGACGGAGCAGCGACTGGAGGTGCTCTTGGATCGCTTCCGATTCACCACCGTCAAGGAGGTCCTCGGATTGTGACCGCGTTGGACTTGTCAGTGGTAATACCGGTCTACAACGAAGAGGCCAACGTCGAGCCTCTCTATGTCGAGTTGACAGCGGCGCTCTCGGACCTGGCTCTCGACTACGAGTTGATCTTTGTCGAGGATGGAAGCACCGATGCCACTCTCGAGGAGCTCCGTTCCATTTGTGACCGCGATCCCCGTGTCCAGGTGCTGCGCTTCTCGCGGAACTATGGCCAGACGCCCGCCATCCAAGCCGGCTTCGCGCATGCGACCGGTCGCACCGTGGTGACCATGGACGGCGACCTCCAGAACGATCCCGCCGACATCGGGCGGCTGCTGGATCGCCTCGATGAGGGTTACGACATCGTCGCGGGCTGGCGAAAGATTCGCAAGGACACCTTTGTAACACGCCGTATCCCGTCGGTGGCGGCGAACTGGCTGATTCGTCGACTGGTCGGTGGTGGCATTCACGACAACGGCTGCGGCATCAAGGCCTACCGGCGCGAGATCGTCGAGAGAACACACCTCTACTCGGACATGCATCGCTTTCTGGTGCCGATGCTCTCGCTGACCGGCGGTCGGGTGACCGAGCTCGTGGTCAATCACCGGCCGCGACAGGCGGGTAGGACCAAGTACGGTCTATCCAGGATCTGGAAGTTTGCGTTGGACGTCGTCAATCTCAAGATGATTTTGCGCTTCTCTTCACATCCGGCAGCCTGGTTTGCCATTCTCGGGGCACCGTTGGCCGTCTTCGGGATGGCGGCAGCCGGCGCGAGTCTGTATGTCTGGGTGGCGTCGGACGGCGAGTACCCGGTTGTGGCCGTCGCCACCGCGCTGATCGCGTTCTTTGCCACCATCCAGTTGGTTCTCTTTGGCATGATCGCGGAGCTGGTCGTACGGCTCGGCGACTTCAAGGAGACCGAGCCCTTGCTATTGAACGTCGAGACCAAAGGAATCGAAGCCGGTGCCGGAATCTGATACCACTCGAATGCCGGAAATCTCGGTCGTGATCCCGGTGGTGGAGCGTCACGGGGACTTGCGGCGTCTCTTCTCCGACTACGCCCAAGAGGTGGCGAAGCTGGGACGTCGAGCCGAGTTCATATTTGTCGTCGATTTCCGGCAACAGTCGGTCATGCCCGTGCTGCGGGAGATCCAGGAGGCCGCCGACCAGGAGGTCATCCTGGTGCGCCTGGGTGGTATGTTTGGTGAATCGGCGGCGCTGACCGTCGGCATGGAGCAGGCGCGAGGCGAGATCATCGTAACTCTCGCCCCCTACTTTCAGGTCGAGCCGCACGGTCTGGGAGAGGCCGTCCGCGAGATCGATGCCGGCACGGATCTGGTGGTCGGTTGTCGGTCACCACGCATCGACTCCTGGTTCAACCGCTGTCAGACCAAAATCTTTCACTGGATCGTAAACCTGGTGGCGGGTACGAGATTTCGCGATATCAGCAGCGGATTCCGGGTCATGAGGCGCCAGGTTGCCGGAGAGCTTCCCGTCTACGGGGGGATCCACCGGTTCTACCCCGTGCTGGCGTTGCGGCGCGGCTTCAAGGTTCGGGAGCTCGATGTGCCACAGCGGGCGGAGGATGCGCCCACCCGGTACTACGGTCTGGCGGTCTACCTGAAGCGTCTGCTGGACGTGCTGACGGTGTTCTTTCTCATCAAGTTTACTCATCGCCCCCTGCGTTTCTTTGGGGTGGTGAGTCTTCTGCTCGTCGTTCCGGGGCTGGCGATCACCGCCTACCTGGGAATCTACCGACTGCTCGGTCTGGGCCCCATCGCCCAGCGGCCTTTACTGCTGCTGGGAGTGCTGTTGATAGTGCTCGGTATCCAACTGTTGTCGATCGGACTCATCGGCGAGATCATCGTTTTCACCCATGCCCGCAAGCTCCGGGAGTACCGGATCGCGGAGGTCATCCGTCGTCCCGCTGCGGTCTCCAAGATCGAAGAGTCGGCCGGGCCCTGAGCCCGGAGCATGAATAATCCAGGCTAGCTGCGCTGGGCAAGAAACGGCGCCAAGAGCTCCGCTCTGGCCGCGGACGACTCCGGGTCGACGGCCCAGTCGGTGCGCCGCAGCAGGAGATCGTCGAGGCGGAGCACCGACTCCTCGGCAATGAGACGCCGAACATGTGTCTGAGCCGCACCGGTGTCCCGTTCGAGGAGCACCTCGAGCTCGCTCCACGGCAAAGGATTCGGGGTTTCGGGTCGCGGGGAGCCGGAGAGGGCGGGGAGAGTCTTGCCGCACCACTGCTGGATGACACGCAGCGTCTTCTCCGCCACCCGCCGTGCGGTGGTGAGCTTTACTCCGGAAACACTAAACAGACCCTGCGGCCCACCATGATCCGCGTGATGCCGGATCTTCTCCGCTAAGGCCAAGTCGATCGAGCCGACATGCTTGGCGGGCAGCAGACCGCTGTAGACGCGCAAGACGTCCTTAGTCTCTAGATCGAAGCCGGAGATCGACGCCTCGAGGTCGTCGAGAAAGCGGCGCAGCAGATCGTCGTCGATTCCGGCTTCGCCCACCTCCGCGCCACAGCTCGCATGAAAGGTGCCTGCAAGTGTGCGGCCCTTCCAGGGGACCAGAAAGTAGGTGCGGCCCCCACCAGAGAGCGGCTCCACGGCGAGGGCGGCCTGGGAGGGCGGCGGCCGGTCGAGGAGGAC
>CALILB010000333.1 GCA_938016625.1 uncultured bacterium
AATCCCAATCCAGCCGAAGTCATGGGCGACCATCGTGCTCAGGAGATACAGGCCCAGATTCGTCGGCGAGGTGCGGTGGGCTTCGGCCGGCTCAGGGTCCTCCTGAAAGTTGTCCGGCGGGAGGGCATGCTCTGCCCCGTCCACAAACGTCTCGAAGAAGCGCCAGGTCCGGCGGGCGATGAGCCGGAGAGAGCGCGTCTCCTGGGTCGAGAGATCCTGCGACTTCGCGATCTTTGCCGGCACGCTCATCCGCCAAGCGAGGACGGGCGCCAGCACCCAGAGGAGAACTAGCGGCGCGGCTGCGGGCCAGGCTCCCGGCTTGAGGACAACGACGAGGAAGCCGGCTCCGACGGCGAGGACCACGCCCCAGCGAAGGTGCCAGTAGAAGACTCGGAGCCTCAGATCGGCCCCGTACCCCGCCTGAGCAGCCGGCACCCACTCGAGGAGGTTCCTTTTCGTGAGGAAGAGCCGCCCGAGCGTGCGCACCACGGCATCCACCATCAGCCAGGCCTGGTGGGCCAGCATGGAGATGGCCAGGAGCGTCTGCGACAGGGCCACGAAGATGTCCTGTCCCACGGCGCGCAGGTGACTCCGCTTGGAGACTCCCCATCGCTGGGGGAGCAGGCCGTCGAGAACCGGGATCAAGGTCGGCACAGCTACGGATCCGACGAGCAGGCCGGTCCAAAGGAAGGGCGGAACGGCGGGTAGGATCCAACCGGCCACCGCTACCAGAAACGAGAAAGGCGCGACGAGACTGCGGCGGAGATTGTCCACCATCTTCCATCGGCCTCGCGTGGGGATCCGAGCCCTCTGCTCTCCCCCGGCGGTGTCGCGTGCGTAGCCCAGGACCCAGGGTAGGAGCTGCCAGTCGCCCCGCACCCATCGATGGTGGCGGCGGGCAGCCACCTCGTAGTTGGCGGGGAACTCCTCGAAAAGATCCACATCGGTCACCAGCCCGGCGCGTGCGAACAAGCCCTCGAACAGGTCGTGGCTGAGGAGCGCGTTCTCAGGGACCGTTTCCTCGAGCGCTTCCTCGAAGGTATCGACGTCGTAAATCCCCTTTCCTGTGTAGGACCCCTCCTCGAAGAGGTCCTGATACACATCCGAGACCGCGGCCGCGTACGGGTCCACGCCTCCGGGACCCGAGACGATCCGCTGGTAGGCCGTGCTTGACGGGCCTGTCGGCAAGGACGGCGTGATCCGGGGTTGCAGGACCGCGTAGCCCTCGACGACGCGTCCCTGCCCGGGGTCGAAGCGGGGCCGATTCAACGGGTGCGCTGCTGCCCCAACAAGGCGGTAAGCGCTCGCCTTGGGAAGCCGGGTGTCGGCATCCAGAGTGATGACGTAGCGGACCCCCTGGGGCACGGTGGGCGGCTGCCCGCCGACGGGAATGAATGTGGTGTCCCTGGCTCCGCGAAGAAGCCGGTTCAGCTCGTGGAGCTTTCCTCGCTTCCTCTCCCAGCCGATCCACTTGCCTTCCTTCTCATTCCAGAGGCGTCGACGATGCAACAAGATAAACCGGCTCCCGCTTCCGGGCGGAGCCTCGTATCTCTGGTTGAGGCGCGCGATGCCGTCGGCCAGCGTGGTGAGCAGATCTTCGTCGCCGGGCAAGCGCTCGCTGGGCGCGTCCCCCCAGTCGCTCAGCAGGGCAAAGTGGAGATGGCCTTCGGGATTTGCCAGGTAGTGCACCTCGAGCCGCTCGACCTGCTCATCGATGTCGTCGGGGCTCGTGAGCAGCATCGGCACCACAACCAGAGTTCGAAGCTCCGGAGGCACGCCCTGGGCGAGCTCGAGCTTGGGGAGCAAGCGGGGTTGAACGAGAATCGGAACCAGACGATGGACTAGGGAGACCGCGATCTCTGAAACCGGTATCAGACCCAGCATTCCCAGCAGGAGGAGGGTCGAGAGGCCTGCCCCAGCCGTCCAGGTGTAGAACAGCAGGCCGGAGAGCAGGAGAGCGGTGACGACCGCAATTGATCCCAGGTATCCGGCGGTCGCATGGGCGCGATGGAAGCGGCGGAGCCTGTTGCGCAACGGAACGCGAAAACCCAGAAGCCTCTCGAAAGCCGGTCTGCCCCGGGAAAGGAGGTAGTACCCCGCGTCCTCCTCGGCACGCTCGGGAACTCCAGGAAGCCTCAACACGCTCTGCCGAGAGTCGGTCTCCAGAGCTGAGCCAGCCGCTTGCGCGGTTCCCCGGGCTGCCTTCCGGGCCAGGAGCACACTTTCCCGCGCCACCTCGATCTCCGATCGCCCCGAGCCCCGGGAGAGCTGCTCGATCTGTTTCCGGTACTCGTCCCGCGTCGCGAAATCCATGGCTGCAAACCCGGGAGCGGCGCGGAGGACGTCGTCCACCAGACTGACACCCTCGAAAAACTCGGTCCAGTCGATGGAGGACATCCAACGCATGCTGGTGATGATGTTCTGGACGGTGACGTTTGCCGCGGCCTGGGCTTGGTGTTCCTGGGCAACCGCCTCATCGGCCGACGTTCCCTGCGCTCTCAGCTTCTTGTTGAGCCAGACCAGAGCCGGGGTGATCGAGGGATCCTGGCCGCGAAGCCGCTGAACAAGCTGCACGGCGAACGCGCGGCGCAGGGGGGCGTCGCCCAGACTCCTCAGAACATCATCCGCGGGCTCCGCCGCCCGGCCGCTGAGGCCCAGCAGGCGGTCCGCCACCTCGTCGGCCATGACCCGCGTCTGACGGGAGCGGATGATCACGTGCGATAGCCGTCGCAGATTCTCAACCAGAGCCACTCGCAAGTGGATGGCGACCGCCCACAGCTCCCCGATGGTGAGCGGCTCGACGCGCTGGTAGGCACGGACGAATCGCTGCAGCGACTCCAGCTCGAACCGGCTGTCGGTGTGGGCCGCGTAGGCCCAGGCCACACCATAGACGCGTGGGTATCCCGCGAGGTGGCCCGCGGCGATCTTTGGCAGCAGTCGGTAGTAGCTTCCCGGAAGGTGGTCCCGGATCCAGCGGATCTGTTCGTCGACGACGTAGAAGTTGTCGAGGATCCACTCCGCTGCTGGCGTGATTTCCCTCTTCTCCCGGACTGTCTCGGCGATGTTCCGGTACGCGGCCAGAAGCAGGTGTCCGTTCTCGCGGACTCTTGGAAGGAGATTCCGTCCTTTGGAGGGCTTCTCGGTAATGCGCTGGGCCGCGGCCAGGCTCGCGGCGTGTTGCTCGAGGCGGTCGATACCGAAGAGCTCGGCGCGGATCGGCTCTTCCCACTGCCCAGGAGCGACGATGACTGTGTCGGTGGCGTTCACTTCGAGCTTTCCTCTCAGAACACCACCGGTCATGGCGACAGGCTACCGGTCGCCACTCTCGTTGTCACGTCAGTTGCTACACAGAATGTCCATCTTCGTCAGGGCGCGATCGAGCTCCTCGTCGGTCGAGGCTGCGGCGAGCTCCTTACGGGCGCTGGCGCACTCTTCGGCCTCCTCCTGAAACTCTTCTTCGAGATCGGCCACCACCGCGGCCGCCGCCGGGCTGCAGACCTCGTCGCTGACCCGCCGGATGTTCGCTCCCTGACCGGTCTCTTCGATCAACACGCAGTCGCCTTCGTGAATCTCGGTCTGGTCGGTGACGATCTGGACCACGCCGCCCGTGACTTCAACGGTGTACAGGAGGCCCATTTGCTTCTTGCTGGTTGCGGCCCCCAGGATGGCACCACCCGCCGCACCGATGGCGGCATTGCGGCGACGGTTGTAACCCGATGAGCCGCCGGTGACCAGTCCGATCGAGCCTCCAACGAGGGCGCCCTTGGGCGCCTTGTTCTCCGACAGGTCGATCGGCTCGGACTTGACCACGATGCCGTGCTGGATCTTGGCCGACTGGCCCTTCTTCCCCTTCTTCTGTGCTTCGGTCGGTGCCGGTGCGAACACTGTCCCGGCGAAAACCAATCCCAGGATCGGTAAGACAAGCAAAGTTCTCTTGATCATTGTGATCCTCATTCTAATGGGGAATGTCGATTCCTCTTCCCACGACCGGGCCGTCGACTTCGATTTAGGCTAGCAGAGTCGGTGAAGCGACCTTGTAGACCTCGCCAAAGTAGGAAAGGAGCCGCTCCTCGGCCTCCGGATCGCCGGCGACGTCGGCGTATGGCAGCATGGTGCCCTGCCATCCCTCCTCGTGCCAGCGTGCGCCACCCGGTAGCTGTCGATCGACCAAGTTGTCGGCCTCGAATGGCCAGGGGTTGGCGTAGAAGTAGATCGGCTCGCCCGGGTAGAAGCCGAAGTTGATCTGGGCGGGCAATTCCTGTGCTTTGCCGTTCTCCAGGTGGGACTCCATCCGGGTGCCAAACCACTCGAAAGAGAGGTCAAAACCGTGGGGCCAGAGCTGGACGGGTCCAACCTCCCCCACCAGAGTCTCTCGGTGCTGTCGCAGAATCGAATCGGCGCGAACCAGCGCCGCCAGAAAGCTTTTGGCCACGGCGGGATCGTAGGTGCGCGGCTCATCGCTCTCGAATCTCCGGCGCTCGTATTCACCGCTCAGCCCGAGCTTCCCCACCGCTTCCAGCACCTGGTTACCCATCTCGGTGGCGGTCAGTCCGGCGGTCATGTCGAACCGGCGCTCCTCGCCGTCGCTGGTCGAGAGCACAATTTGGTGCCGGCGCAAATTGAGCTCGAGTCGGAAGTCGCCCCCCTGGGGCAAGCCCATCGGATCGGTCACCAGACCCTCCGGCTGGACTTTCAAGCTGATGTGCCACCACTTTGGATTGGGCTCGGCGTGGACCCGGGATACAACGCCCACGACGTTAGTGTACAGATGCAGAGTCTTGCGGGTCGGTTCCCAGCCGGCCAGGGTCGGGAAATCGAGTGTTGTTGACATTGCGCCCTCCGTAGAAGCGAGGATCCGTCGCCCCGCTGCCCTCGATGGTTGTCGTCTTCACATAGCGTCCTTGGATTCGACGGCATTGGACCGAAACGCGGCGTAGCAGCGCACAAACCCGATCTCGCCATCTGCCATCTGGATTCGCCTTGCTCATGTCTTGGTTAGTGCGCCGAAGACGCGAGTTCTTACAGCTCGGTTTCCGAGCGAAGACCGACTCTACAGCTCGCCGATAAGCCCTGATCGAGGGCTGGAAGCTCTGGACTCCGGCGAGCTGTCTGGTTGAGCTGCTTTCGTCAGGAGAGTGCTGCGGCGGAGCTCCAGTTGAGATAGGAGGCCAGGTGGCAGCTCAGGTCGCGAGCGTCGTCGCCGGCACCGTCGATGAGGCTCGACTTGCGACGCCGCAGGAACGGCATGCCGATCAGATACATGCCGGGGGAGACGGCGGCCCCTCCGTCATGGCGAATACAACCTTTGTGGTCGAGGACCGGTACCTCGAGCCACGAGTAGTCGGGGCGGAATCCGGTCGCCCAGATGACCGTGCGGATGGCACCGTTGCTCAGATCCATCTCGAGCGGCGGGCTGGCCTCGACCTCGGTGGGCTCGAAGCGGTGTGGTGGCTCGACCTTGTCGTCGAGGCCGCTCTCGGTCGCCCATTCGTCGATCGAATCCAGCAGCCGGTTCATCTTCAGATCGGAGAGCATGCATTGATTGGGCAGCGAGCCGGAGAACTGTGCCTTACCGTTGTGGACATGGGCCATGCGTCCGATGAGCTTGACGCCCATACCGGTGAGTGAGTTGAGGTCGACCATGCGGCGCTCGGGAGAGCCCGCCAATTGCAGCGAGGGCACGTTGCGGGCGCGGACGATGTCGTCGACCTCGTCGTAGCGTTGGTCGAGCACCCCGGCAGCGTCCATCCACCATTTGATGTCCCGCCCCCGGTAGACGCGGGGGGCGCGGATGTGCTCCCCCACCGCAAGGGTCACGGGCCGCCCCGAGCGGTGGACCTCGTGGGCGATCTGGGTACCGGTGGCCGAGGCGCCGACGACCAGCACGCCACCCTCCTCGAGTTGGCCGGGATTACGGTACCGATCGGGCGTCACCTGCTCGATCGCTGCCGGCAGGGCCTCGGCCACCGCCGGGACACTCGGGACATTGCACGCCCCGGTGGCGATAACGACGGTCCGGCAGTGCCAGTTGCCCTGGTCGGTCTCGATCTTGTAGCCCTCGCCGTTGCGGCGGACCGACGTGACCCTGGTATGGCTCTGGACAGGTGCTGAGATGACCTCGGCATACCGCTCGATGAAGTCGATGGTCTCGGGCATCGAGCGGAAACCGTCGGGCTCGTCGCCCTCGTAGGTGTGGCCGGGCAAGCGGCTCTGCCAGTTGGGTGTCAGCAGACGCAACGAATCCCACCGCTCGGTCTTCCACGAGTTCGCCACCTCTCCCCGCTCGAGAACCACATGGTCGATCGAGCGCTCAGAGAGGCACTGGCTCATGGCCAGCCCGGCGTGGCCGGCCCCTATAACGACAGTTGTGGTCCGCACGGGATCCCGTTTCTCGAATCCCGAGGTTGCAGATCAGGCAACTTCGACAGTGACGTTCGTCGGGTTGGTGACGACGTCATAGACGGCCGATCGCTTTTGCGACTGGGCCACGATGGCCTTGATCTCGTCGGGTGTCGCGTCGGCGTCGATGTGATACGTCACCTTGATGCCGTCGAAGCCGTTGCGCACATCGCTGTCGATGCCGAGGATGCCCTGGATGTCCATCCCAGCCTCGAGCGTCGCCGACACCGACTTCAACTGGATCTCTCGTCGCTGGGCGACGGATGCCACTCCAGCCGTCAGACAGCTGGCCAGGCCGGCCAGCACCATCTCGACCGGTGTGGCGCCCTTGTCCTCGGAGGCGAAGATCTCGGGATGGTCGGCATCGAAGGTGAACTCGGTCTTGTGCTCCTGCTCGGAGCCAAGCCCGTAGAATCCTTTGATGGTGGATTGGCTCTGGGTGCCATAGATCCACTTGCAGGTCGCCCGCCACTGGAATTTGGCGCCTTCCGGCTGATCCGTCAACGCTTCGCGAGCGCCGAGCAGGGCTTCGACATTTACACCATTATCCACTTGGTCCGTAGTGGTGGCCATGACTACCTCCTTTTGTCCTTGAGGACGGTAAGTTGAGGACAATATACACCAAATCGAGCTTTGAAGCAGTCAAACGAGGTAAGAATCACTGACGGTGGAGGGAGCGGCCATATAATGATCGGGATCATGCCCATGGCCCGGGATAAGCTGGTCAATCATAGATTCGTGAAGCTGGAGCTCCTCGATGAGGCAATGGTCGAGGTGCTCTCTTCCAAGACGGGCGCTGAGCGGCTGGCCATTGCCGCGGGCATGTTTCGCTCCGCTCGCCGTATGATCTCGAGCCATCTACGCCAGCAACATCCTGATTGGGATTCCTCCAGGCTCGAAAGAGAAGTTGCCCGCAGGTTGTCGCATGGATCAGGATGAACTACTCCGCCGAGTGGTCGAGACCCTCGAGCAGCTGGAGCTGAAATACCTCGTCACTGGCGCGATAGCGATGATCCTGTACGGTGAGCCTCGGTTTACCAACGATATCGATCTGGTGGTACAGCTCCCCCTAAACCGCCTCGACGATCTTGTGAGAGCCTTCCCGAGTGATGAGTTCTACCTCGACCCTGAGCGGGCTCGACAAGCAATCGACAACAAGCGCCAATTCAACATCATTCATCCCTCCTCGGGACTGAAGATAGACATCATCATCCCGGCGATGGACGAGTTCGACCAGAGTCGATTCTCGAGGGCCCATCGAGTCCGCCCTGCAGAAGACTACGAGGCCACATTCGCCACTGCCGAAGACGTGATCGTAAGAAAACTACAGTTCTACAGCGAGGGCGGCTCGGACAAACACCTACGAGATATCGCCGGCGTGCTACGAATCAGCCCGTCGGATGTCGATCGCGACTACGTAACCGCCTGGGCCGATCGTCTCGGCGTGAGAGACGTCTGGGATTCGATCCTGAGCCAGATCGAGTAGATCGGGTCTACTTTCCCCCGGTGCTCTTCTTCAGTCGAGGCCTGTGGCGAGACGAGGAGGTGCGATGTGTTCGAAAGGATCCTGTTGGGTTTGGGGCGGCGTATGGTGCCGGTGCCCGAGTGTCTATTTCGGACGATGGTCCAGCGCGATGCGAAGAAGCTCGCCAAAAGGCCGGCCCTGGCGCCTGACGAAAGGCGCGTCCAACACTTTGCGGTGATGGAGATCCCGCGCCGACACGAGGCGATCGCGCCCGAGGTCTTCGCCGCCGAGCTCGACCTGCCTCCTGAGCAGGTGAGCCAGATCCTCGACGAGCTCGAACGGCGCATGACCTTCCTATGCCGCCGGGGAGGAGAAGACGTGGTCTGGGCCTACCCGGTGACAGCCGAGGAAACGCCACACCAGGTCCGAATGGACGGAGGTGAAGCGTTCTCGGCCGCTTGAGCGGCCGACGCCGTGGCGACGCCCTTCGTGCAAGGGCAACTGCTGGACAAGAACCTGAGCTGCACAGTCGAGACCGAGTGCGCAATCAGCGGGCGGCCCATCGTCTTCGAGCTCGAGAGTGACCTCGGGTATCGTGTCCGTCCTCCCGCCGAGAAGCCGGTGTTCTTCGTTCCCATCATCGACCTGCCCAACCTGGACGCGCCGTGCATCGTCGATGACTTCTGAATGAGAAGTGTCTTCTTCTGGTCAGAAGAAGAGGCCCGCACACACCGCGCAGAGAACCCCGAGCCAAAAGGCATCTACCTCACCTTGCGCCAGGGTGCCATCGTGACCAAACCGTTTCAGAGCGTCCTCTTCGGCTTTCCGCCATAGCATCGCAGCCACAAGAATCATGTGGAGCCAAGTCAAAATGAATCCTGTAAAGGCGGCCCTCTTGGTGGCGGCTCTGCTGACACTCGCTTGCACGGCCAACCGAATGCACCGGCCCGTCAGTATCGAGGAGTACCCGGACTACAGCCTGGCCTTCATCGAATTCGACGATCAGGGAGAGCTCTGGGCTCCGTCTCAGCTGGACAGAGCCCTGGCTCTTCTCGACAGCACCAACCGATCCGAATACGGGACGGCGCTGGTGCTCTACATCCACGGTTGGAACAACAGCGCCTCCCAGAGTGAAGAGCGGGAGACCGAAGGATCCCTCTATCGATTCAGAGAGTTGCTTGTCCGGCTCAAACGCAGCCACAGGCTGAGATATCCGGAGGTGGATATCCCTGTGGTCGGCATCTACCTCAGCTGGCGGGGCGAAACGTCATCTGTACCGCTGGTGCGTCAGCTCTCGTTCTACAACCGACGGGGCGCGGCCGAGCGCATAGCCGGAGCTACGGCCACGGAGGCCATCTACCGCCTCCTGACCTCGCTGCGGACCAATCCCAACTCCCGATCCGTGCTGATTGGCCACTCCTTCGGGTCGATGATTCTCGAGCGGGCGCTGGCCCAGGCCGTCATCAGCGCCTTGCTGGCCGCGCCAGGACAAGAGCTCATCTTCCCGGCCGACCTCGTCGTCCTCTTCAACCCCGCCGGCTCGGCAATGCAGGCCAAACAACTGGTGGATATCCTGGCTCGAAATCGGCTCAAGACCTACCGCTTTGATGACAGCGGCCAACGCTTTGAGCGACCGCTTCTCCTGTCCTTTACCTCCGAGACCGACAAGGCGACCCGGAACTACTTTCCCTTGGGCATGGGGATCAAAGCGGCCAACAAGAAATTCCGTCGCTATGGCTCGGAGTACTGCAGCCCGATCTCGAAGCAGAGCTGGCTGTACTCGCACACTGCGGGTCACACACCGGCGCTCTTCAGTCATGAGGTGTCGGTCGGCTACAGGAGCGTTCCCAGTCGGTCAGAGAAGGAA
>CALILB010000334.1 GCA_938016625.1 uncultured bacterium
TGCTCGGAGGGAAAGCTGTCGAGAATCCGATCGATAGTCTGCATCGCACTGTTGGTGTGGAGGGTGGAGAACACCAGATGTCCGGTCTCGGCGGCGGTGAGCACGGTGGCGATGGTCTCGGGATCCCGCATCTCCCCCACCATGATGACATCGGGGTCCTGGCGCATGGCATTGCGCAACGCCTCGGTAAAGCTGACGGTATCCATGCCGATCTCACGCTGCGCCACCGAGGAGAGATCGTCGCTGAAGAGAAACTCGATGGGATCCTCGATAGTGATCACATGATCCGGTCGCGACTTGACCACCCGATTGATCATCGCGGCCAGGGTCGTCGACTTGCCGCTCCCTGTGGGGCCGGTTACCAATACGAGCCCCATCGGCAGATCGCAGAGCTCTTCCAGTACCGGTGGCAGCTCCCAGTCCTCGATCGACATGATCTCGTAGGGAACCCTTCTGAAAGCAGCCGCAAGTGTGCCGCGCTGGACATATATATTGCCGCGAAAGCGGGCCAGACCTTGAACGCCGTAACCGAGATCTATGGAGAGCTTCTCCTCGAGCTTCGCCTTCTGCTGCGGACTCAGCATGGGCAGCAGCATCTCCTTGATCTCATCCGGCTTTAAAGGGTCGGCCTTGAGAGGGACAAGCTTGCCGTGAACCCGCAGCAGCGGCGGTCGCATCGGCTTGACATGGAGGTCCGACGCCCCCTTTTCCGTCATCAGTTTAAGGAGTTGGCTCAGCTTCATGCGGGTCTGATTGTACAGGATCACCCCGACCTCTCAGGGCGAAAAAGATCACTGCCAAGCTGGTTTCAGATTCGGTGCTTAGGCTGCCGGTCGGCTAGAACCGTCTCATCAGACCGACCACCACACCTTGCACCTGGACGTCGCCGGCAGGAACCTGCATCGGCCTCATCCGCGCGTTTGCCGGCTGTAGCCGGATGGTTCGACCTTCCGGAAAGTACCGCTTCAGCGTCGCCTCGCTGCCGACAAGAGCAACGACCATCTCCCCCGTCCGCGCCTCGTCCCGTCTCAAGACCACGACCAGGTCGCCGTCGTGGATTCCCTCATCGATCATGGAATCACCTACAACCTTGAGCACATAGTGATCTTGCAGACGTCCGCCAAGCAGGTGATCGGGGACTCCGACCGAGTCGTTGCCGGCCATCGCCTCGATCGGTCGACCGGCGGCGATCAGACCAAAGAACGGAAGCTCCACCGCGGTGGGCCCCTCCCCTTCCCCTCCTGCCAGCTCGAGACCCCGCTTCTGATTCCAATGGCGACGCAGATAACCCTTCTGTTGAAGCAGCTTGAGATGCTTGTGAACGGTGCCGTAGGACGAGTACCCAAAGCGCTCGCAGATCTCACGCAGGGTGGGCGCCATGCCATGCTCCGCCATAAAGCTCTCGATGAACTCGAGGATCTGTTTCTGACGCTGGGTGAGGAAGCTGGCCATCGCCCGCCATCCTATAGCGCAAACAAAGCGTAAGTCAATGGCTTGACTTTCCCCTTTGCCTTCAATACCTTGTCAGGTCCTAGCTCCGAGCAGACCCCACAGGAGGCACAACATCGTGTGGAAGAAAAACGAGCCCGAACCTACGCCTGAGAGGCCTATCATGGACAAACCCGCCGCCCCGCGTCATGAATCGCGCGGCTCACGTGCTGCCATCGGATCATCGATCCAGATCAAGGGCGATCTGTCGGGAGAAGAAGATCTCCTCGTCGAAGGACGGGTCGAGGGCAAGATCAACCTCAAGAAGAACACGGTGACCATCGGCAAGAGCGGTCGGGTCAAAGCCGACGTCCACGGCAGCAGCATTCACGTCGACGGCCAAGTACGCGGTAATCTCTACGGTGAGAAAGAGATCATCATTCGAGCCTCCGGCAACGTCGAGGGAAATCTCGTCGCGCCGCGGGTAACCCTGGAGAACGGCTCCCAATTCAAGGGCTCGATCGACATGGAGCCCCGCAAAGATACCTCCCGTCCCGCGGCGACCCAGGCGGGCGCGCCGGCTGCGGCCGCCAAACCGGAGGCCAAGAAGGAAGGTGTCCCCGGTGGACCGGCACAAGCCGGCCAAGCTCAAAAAGGCTCCCAAAACGAGTCACGTCGACATTGATTCAGGTGCCCGAACCCAAGTCCAACCAAGAGCCCAAGAGATTCGATCCCACAGATCCTGGAACGACCGAGAGCCCCAGCCTGGCTCTCAAGTATCTACTGGGACATCTCGATGAGACCCGGTGGTCCAAGATTCTCGACCTGGGTCCGGCGGTCGGCGCCAACGTGGAGTTCTTCACCCAGTACTCCTGCAAACTGTTCATCGCCGATCTCTTTCAGGCCTTCGGTCCGGGGCGCAGCAACCTGGAGCTCGCCGGCGGGGCCCTGAGCCGCAGGCTGCAGCAGGATCTACCCTCACGCGATCAGGCTCCCTTCGACATCATTCTGGCCTGGGACCTGCTGAACTATCTCGAGCCTGAAGAGATGGAGACGGCCGGGCGCCATTTGGCGGCGCTGTGCAACCCAAAGGGACTGCTCTTCGCCCTCCTTTCGAATCACCACCGCCTTCCCGACCGGCCGATCTGCTTCAGCATCGTCGACATCGACACACTTGTTTACGACAACCGCTCCTCCGCGACGCGTCCGAGCCCCCACTACCGTGAGCCGGATCTCGAGCGTCATCTGCCCGCCTTTGTGGTGGAAACATCCTTCCTGCTGCGCAACGGCATGCAGGAGTATGTCCTGGCCAGACGATCATCGCCTTGACGACGTCCGAGCAGGCTAGTCTCCCGATCGAGGAGCACACCCTGGACAACGGTCTCCAGGTAGTCCTGCAACCCGACGCGACTCTGCCGCTGGTGGCCATCAATCTCTGGTACCACGTCGGGTCTAAGAACGAGCACCCCGGCCGCACCGGCTTTGCCCACCTCTTCGAGCACATGCTCTTTCAGGGCAGCGAGCATGTGGGCACCAACGATCATTTTCGTTACGTGCAACAGGTCGGTGGGGTGGCCAACGGCTCGACCTGGTACGACCGGACCAACTATTACGAGACCCTGCCGGCAAACCAGATGGAGCTCGGATTGTGGCTGGAGGCCGACCGCATGGGCTGTCTACTCCCGGCCCTCGACGAGAGCAAGCTCGAGAATCAACGCGAAGTGGTCATGAACGAGCGGCGTCAACGTGTCGACAATCAGCCCTACGGGCGTGCAATGGAGAGAGTCCACGAACTGCTCTACCCACCCGAACATCCCTATCACTGGCCGGTAATCGGCTATATGGAGGACATCGAGGCGGCCACCCTCGA
>CALILB010000335.1 GCA_938016625.1 uncultured bacterium
GAAGATGGGCCTGCGGGTCCGAGCTGCGTTTTAGAGCCCGAAGGCTCGTCTGTACTGACTCGGCGTCGTTCCGGTCCACCGCTTGAAGGCACGGGTGAAGATCGCCGGATCGCGGTAGCCGAGCTCGTTGCTGACCTCCGCGGCCTGCCGTCCGGGATCCCTCAAGAGGTAGATCGCCAGATCGTGGCGAAGGTCTTCGAGCAGCTGGGAGTAGGTGACACCCTCCTCATCGAGACGACGTTGGAGCGTCCTGACAGAAGTGCCGGCCAGCCGTGCTGCCTGTTGGATGGTTGGCGAACCGTCGGGCAGATAGGCCGGAAGAATGACGCGGAGAGAAGCGGCGAGATCCCCCTTGCCCGTCGAGCTGCTCAACGCTTTGCGATGGCGCTGCCAGACGGCCGAGTCCTTGCTCGGCAGCTCTTCCATCGGTCCCAGGAACGGCTGAGCAGGAAAGACGATCGAGGTCACGCCCTGGGCGCACCGAATATCGGCATCGCCGACGAGGGCTCGCAGGGTCGTGAGCGGTACCGAACCAGCGCGAACGTTGACCCGCGCCGGGTTCCACTGCGGATTCGCGCCGTACCGGGTCCATCGGACCATCAATGCCACCATGAACTGCTCGACGACTGCGAAGGCCGGGTGGTCGGGGCCGAATGTGCCGAGATAGAAGAACTCCGTCATCGGATTGGAGCCAGGATTCGTTTCGATCCACATCTCCACATTCGAGCTGCTCTGGAGTGCGACATCGATGAAGTTCCTGATGGACCGGAAGACGCCGGGCCGGGTCCACGAGGATTCGCCGTCGAGCGACAGCAGCTCGATGTCGAGTCGGCTGCCTGCTCGGAGCCCGAGATCGGACATCCCGGTTGTCTTGCTTGCCAGTTCCACGAAGCGGTAGATGTTGGCCGTCGGAACCAGGGCTTCAAGGTCGTCCACGGCCAGCGACGGCAGATCCGCCTGCAGCATGATCTGGTCGAAGGGTGCACCGACCTCCTCGAGGATCTCGAGAAAGGGGTGGATCCAACCGATGCCCACCCGCGGAATGGCGGCGGGCGACAGGCCGGTCTGTTGGGGGCGAGTCATGGTGCCGACCTAGAGTGGCACGAAAAGTCAAGCGAGACAACCCAAGGCTTCACTAGGGTGATGGAGATCTTTCGCATGAACCAATCGGAGGCCGGCCCCAGGGCCCTTCACGCCGGGCGACATTCAGGAGGCATTGACGATGAGACGCACACTGATCCGTACAACCTATCCAGTCCTGGCCCTTGTGGCTTTGACTCTGACTCTCCCGGGAATGATGCTGGCGCAAGACGGTGACTTTGAGTCCCAGATCCAAGCCTTGGAATGGCGCAACATCGGTCCCTTCAACGGCGGTCGGGGAACCACGGTGGTCGGTCATCCGACCGACCGCAACGTCTTCTACTTCGGTCACGGCTCGGGCGGACTATGGAAGACCGAGGATGCTGGCACCTATTGGATTCCTGTGGGAGAGGGACAGTTCAACTACGCCTCGGTCGGGGCTATGGCCCTCTACGAGAAGAACCCGGACATCATGTATGTGGGTCTGGGCGAGCCGCAGCTGCGCCAGAGCGTTTCCTGGGGCGACGGTATGTACAAGTCGGTTGACGGCGGCGAGACCTGGGCGCATATCGGTCTCGAGGACTCGCTGCATATCGCCAGAGTGCGGATTCATCCGGACAATCCTGACGTCGTCTTCGTGGCCTCGATGGGCCACGCCTTCGGACCCACAAAGGAGCGGGGCATCTTTCGAACCCGGGACGGCGGCAAGACTTGGGATCACGTGCTCTTTCAGAACGAGAGCACAGGAGCCATCGACCTGGTGATGAGTCCGGGCGATCCGGATGTCCTATTCGCCGCACTGTGGACCTTCGAGCGCAAAGCCTGGGGCTCGTTCTTCGGTGGCCCGGACGGCGGCATTTGGCGCTCGCGCGACGGTGGCGACAACTGGGAGGAGATCACTGCCAAGCCGGGTCTCCCGGAAGGCGATACGGGCCGCATCGGGCTCACCATGTCGGCCGCCGACCCCGACCGCGTCTACGCCTTGATCGACTCGGCAACGCAGTCGGGTCTGTATCGGTCTAATGACGCCGGCGACACATGGAGCTTCATCTCCGACGACGCCAACATTACGGCTCGCCCCTTCTACTTCACCCATATCTACGCGGACCCGAGCGACGCGGACAAGCTCTGGTCGCCCGGCAACAAGCTGTGGCGTTCTGTCGATGGCGGCAAGACCTGGATCCTCGAGCCCAGCATCAAGGACGACTTCCAGGACATCTGGATCGATCCCAAGGACTCGAACCGCATGATCGTCACCTGCGATGGCGGCACCTCTGTCAGCCTCACCGGAGGCAAGACCTGGTCGAGCTTCGCCAATCAGAGCGGCGTTCAGTTCTATCGCGTGGACACAGACAACCAGTTTCCCTACAGGGTCTACGGCAACTCCCAGGATCTGCTGGTGTACAGCGTTCCAAGCGCTTCTCGTTGGGGAGGCATTCCGCTACACATGACGGAGTCCCACGGCAGCGGAGAGACGGGACGCGCCATCCCGCACCCCGAGAACCCGGACATCGTCTACTCCCTGGCCACCGGTGCCGCTTACGGCGCGGCGGCTCACTTCACCATCAACAATCTCAAGACCGGGCAGAGCGAGACGCGTTCGGTCTGGCCCGAGGTGCTCTTTGGCATCCCGGCCTCGGACTTCAAGTACCGCTTCAACTGGCAGGCACCCTTCCTGATCTCGCCCCACGATCCCAACACCATCTACTTCGCCGGCAATGTGGTCTTTCGCACCCGCGACGAGGGCATGACCTGGGAGAAGGTCTCCGACGACCTGACCCACAACATGACCGACAAGATGGAGGTCGCCGGCGCGTCCTGGCTGCCGGAGTACTTCGGCCAGGAGATCTTCTCGACCATCCATCGCCTTGAGGAGTCGCCGCACGAAGAAGGTGTACTCTGGGCCGGAACGGATGACGGCCGCCTGTGGATCACGCGGAACGGCGGTGGAGAGTGGCAGGAAGTCACCCCTCCCAATCTGCCCGAGCTCTCGGCGATCTACGAGATCGAGGTTTCGCCCCACGACAAGGCGACGACCTACATTGCCATCACCCGCTACCGCAAAGATGATGACTACGAGCCCTACCTGCTCAAGACTTCGGACTACGGCAAGTCCTGGAGTCGTCTCGACGGCAACTTCCCCAAGGGGCAGGTCACCAAGACCATCCGCGAGGATCTGGTGCGGCGGGGCCTGCTCTTCGTTGGCACGGAGACTGGCGTCTTCGCCTCGATCGATGATGGCGAGACCTGGCGTGGCCTCAACCTCAACATGCCGCCGCTGCCGGTCTTCGACATCGAGGTCAAGAACGCGGACCTGATCGTTGCAACCCACGGTATGGGCTTCTGGATCCTCGACGACATCAGCCCGCTTCGCCGGTACTCGACCGATCTCGCCACAAAGAAAGCGCACCTCTTTCAACCCGAGGACCACACGCGATTCGGCTACAACTGGTGGATCGACTACGGTGGCGGACCGCCGTCCGACGAGAAGTACTTCTTCGTACGCAACGCCGAACCGGGCTACACCTTTTACGAGCGTGGAGTGGTCAACGGCGTGCGCCAGCGCGACTACATCGATGCCGGTGATGCCCGTCCGCTGGGAGTCATCCTCTACTACCTGCTCAGCGACCAGGCGAAGGAGGTCAACCTCTCGATCCTCGACTCGGAAGGCAACGAGATTCGCACCTATGCCTCCGAGGAACTTCCGATGAAGAGGTTCAGCGAGGTCGTCGGGCGAGAGTACTCCGGACGTCCGGACGCCGGGCAATCTCGAGCGGGATTGAGTGCGGGCCTCAACCGCTTCATCTGGGACATGCGCTACTCGTCGGTCTCCTCAATACCGGGTCTACCGCCGGTCGTCATCAATCCGATCGCCAAGCCTGGCACCTACCAGGTGCGCCTGACCGTGGATGGCGAATCTCAGACCCAGAGCTTCGAGATGAAGCTCAACCCGAACGAGAGCTACAGCCACACGCAAACCGAGATCAAGGCCGAAGCCTGGATGACGCTGTACGCCAAGGCCGAGGACGGGGTGCAGGCGGTACTCCGCGCCCAGGCCGCTCGCGAGAAGGTGACTAGTGCCGCAGAGGGTTCCGGTCAGGCCGCCGAGCAGGCGAAGAAGATCGTCGAGCTTTGCACCGATCTCGAGTCGAGCATGGTCGCAACAGGCACGACCCTGGTGCAGATCATCAGTGAGCCCTCGAAGCCGTTGGCGATTCTCACCATGCTACACAACATCATGGAGAGCGGCGAAGGTCCGCCGAACCAGCCCTGGCTCGAGGTCTACGAAAAAGTCGCCGGCGAGATGGACGCCAAGATCGCCGAATTCGACGCGGCCCTTGAGAAGGAAATGGCGAAGTTCGACGAGATGGCGCCATAGCCAGGAATGAGAACAACTACGAAAGGAAAGAAAATGAAGAAGCAAACCCAAATACTGCCGGCTCTGGCACTGCTAGTGGTCGCCAGTCTGACACCGGCGATCGCACAAGAGGACGAAAAGCCGCGCCAGGTGCTTTTCACCAACGTCAATATCTTCGATGGCGTGAAAGGTGATTTGATCGAAAACGGCTCGGTGCTGGTTGAAGGCAACCTGATCAAGACCGTGTCATCCCGACCGATCGTGGCGCCAGGCGCCTTCAAGGTCGACGGCGAAGGCCGGACTCTGATGCCCGGCCTGATCGACATGCACTCTCACCTATGCCTTCGCAACGGGATGATCGAATTTCGCACCGACTACGACCAGATGGCCGCCGGCGCCTATACCGCTATTGCGATGCAGGAATATCTGGATCAAGGATTCACCACCGCACGCGATGCTGGCTGCAACATACTTGGCGTTGCCAAGGCCGTCAATAACGGCATTGTCCCAGGTCCGCGTATCTTCCCCAGTGGCGGCTTTCTGAGCCAGACCGGGGGACATGCCGACACCGGTTTCTTCAATGACGTTCCAGGCGACCACGACGATCTTGAAGCTCACATGTTTGGCTTCATCGCGGATGGCGTCCCTGAAGTTATGCGAGCCGCTCGGCAAAACCTCAGGGCTGGAGCCACCCAGATCAAGGTGATGGCTGGTGGAGGCGTCGCCAGCGAGTTCGATCCCTTACATACAACACAGTATTCCTTCGAAGAGCTCAAGGCGATCGTAGGCGTAGCAGAAGACTACGGTACTTATGTGCTGGTCCATGCCTACCATGACCGCTCGGTCAATCGGGCAATCGATGCTGGCGTGCGGGTCATCGATCACAATTTTCTAGTGTCAGAGGACACGATCATTCGCATGAAAGCAGAGGGGGTTGCTCTGTCAGTTCAGGCTGTACAGTCCCTGGAGGCATTCGGGAATCCCGAGAGCATCACCTTCTTCAGTGCAGATCAGAAAGCCAAGGCGACGCAGGTCAACCAAGGCGCAGAGCAGATGATGAAATGGGCGGTCAAGCATGACCTCCTCATGGTTACGGGAGGCGACATGTTCGGTCCCGATGTGGTTCGACAGGCCGACAATGTCATCTGGTTCAACGACAAGATTGCCAACGATCCATTGCTGTCCCTGAAAACGGCAACCAGTAATGCCGCCGAAGTCCT
>CALILB010000336.1 GCA_938016625.1 uncultured bacterium
ACGGTCATGCGGCAGGCCTACTTTGTCCGCTTCGAGCTCGCCGCCCACGACGCCATCCGCGCGGGCAAGTCCCCCGAGGAGCTCAACGAGATCTATATGGGTACCCTCACCGAGCAGTTCGGCGACTCGATCGAGCTCGGCTCCGAGTTCCAGCGCGAGTGGATCACGGTGCCGCACATCTATCAGACGCCCTTCTACTGCTACTCCTACAGCTTTGGCCAGCTGCTGGTGCTCGCCCTGTATCAGCGCTACAAGGAGGAGGGCGCAGCCTTCGTACCCGGCTATCTGAAGCTGCTGGCCTATGGCGGTTCGGCGCCGCCGGTCACGATCCTCAGGGAGGCCAAAGTCGACATCACCGATCCCGAGTTCTGGCGGGGCGGCTTCCGGGTGGTTGCCGATCTGTTGGACGAGATCGAAGCCCTCCAGTAGGCACATGAGAACGCCCGGGAAGAGGTCGCGGCCGGTGGTGTGGGTGGCGGCTGCCGCTCTGGGGTCGCTAGTGCTGGTTGGCTGCCAGCCGAGGACCCGGACGCCGGCCGGCGAGCAGACCGGAGACGCTCTCCGGCCCACCCGGGGAAACATCGTCATCGCGCTCGACGCACTCAGAGCCGATCACCTGGGGTTCTACGGCTACGACCGGCCCACCAGCCCCTTCCTCGACTCGCTGGCGGCGCGCGCGGCCGTTGTCGAGTGGGCCATCGCTCCCTACCCCGGAACACTGGTGTCGAATCTGTCGCTCTTTACCGGTCTCTACCCGCCCCAACATGGGGTCTACCCGCCGTCGGGGGTGCTGGCCGCGGAGATTCCCACGCTGCCCGAGCTCTTTCTCGCCGCCGGCTTCCGCACCGCCGGTCACACCGAGGGGGGGTTCATGGCCGGTGGCTACGGCTTTGCCAGCGGCTTCGAGGAGTTCACCGACACCGCGCACGAGGCCGAAGCCGACATCGAGCGCACCTTCGAGCGGGGTCTGGATTTTCTGCGGGGGCTGGCCACGGAGGAGCAGTTCTTTCTCTTTCTCCACACCTACTCCCCCCACGATCCCTACGATCCCCCCGAGCCCTACCGCTCCGAGCTCTGGCCGGGTGAGCCCCCACCGGGACCCGAGCCGGTCGGGCCGACCCTGCGCGCCTTCAACGCCGGTGAGATCGAGCTGACGCCTGAGACCCTCGCCTACTATCGCGCCCTCTACGACGCTTCGATCCGCTACACCGACGAGGTGCTGGCGAGGTTCTTTGCCGAGCTCGAGGCATTGGGGCTCGCCGGTGAGACGACGATCGTCATCACCGCCGACCACGGTGAGGAATTGGCCGACCATGGGCGGCTAGGCCACACTCAGCTCTACCCCGAGTCCCTGCGGGTGCCGCTGGTGATCATCCACCCCGAGCTCGAGAGCGGTCTCCGAATCCCAGGGCCGGTATCGAGCGTCGACCTGGCGCCGACTCTCCTCGACCTTGCCGGCATCTCCTCTCCCGAAGAACTGGGTGGTGCCAGCCTGAGACCGCTGCTCGAAGGGGCGGCAGAGCAACCTCCGCGTGCGGTCTACGCCGAGGTGCGGGATCTCGAGACGGCGCGCGCGCTGATCAGCGCCGAGGAGGGTGGGCTCCACCAGCTGCTGGCCTTCTCACCCAACACGGAGCCGGGGGGCACCTGGATCAGTCGCTCGGTCGCCTTCGATGTTCCGGCCCCCCGGGTCCGGGTCGAGATCCAGAGCTTTCACCAGCCACGGGAGATCCGGGTGTCGGTCGATGGGCAGGAGACGGCTCGGCTCATGGCCGCGACCGAATGGGACGAATTCGAGATCGATCTCCCCCGCGACCGTGGCATCCACCGGGTGGAGCTCGCCACTGAGGAGTGTGAGTCGCCGGCGAGCCTCGGTCCGAGCGACGACGCCCGCTGTCTGTCCTTCCAGATCCGGAAGACACCCTTGCACCGACTCGAGCTCTACGACCTCGAAGCCGATCCGGGTGCCAAAGGGGATCTTTCGCGGAGCGACGCCGAGCTCACCCGCCGGCTGGCCCGGCGACTGCAGCAGCTCCGCTGGTCGCCGGTGGCCGCGGCGGGCAGCCAAGCGTTGTCCGAGGAGGCGCGCGAAACCCTGCGCGCTTTGGGCTACCTCGACTAAGAGCCGTCTTCGCCGAGGGTTGTCTCTGTTAGCCCCGGCAGATAAAGGGCGTTGAAGAGCAACTTGAAGGTGCGGTGGGGCTGCGCCCGGTGTTGGGCGCGAAAGCCGATGAGCACCACCCGCCCTTCGCCGACCTTCACCTCGACGACCGCTGCCCTCTTGATCAACAGGTCGGTCCCCTTGATGTACCCGCTTACCGGGATGTCGTCCCGGTGGTCGGGGTAGCGAGCTACAACCCAGCGGTCGAATCGGGGGTCGGGAACCTTGGTGCGAAATGCGGGCGAGTTGGCAAAGTAACCGGCCTCTACCGGGCGCATACCAAAACCGAGCGGGTTGGAGGTATCGATCTCGAGTCGAAGCAGCGAGCCCGGCGCCGAGAACGACTTGTCATCCACCTCCTCCAGGACATCTGTGACCGGCAGATCGAAGAGCTCGATGAAGTAGGCGGTCGAGGAATCGAGGGCAACGACAGTGCCGCCGTTCTCCACCCAGGTCTTGATGTGCTCGCCACCGTCGGGCTCGATGCCACCGGAGTACTCGGGGGGCAACGGGGTCCACCAGCGGCGCCACTCGGGGTCGGGCTCACCCTTCTCGATGATGTTTTTCGATACATCGGGGAAGAGCAGTACGTCCACCTGACCGGCAAAGGAGCTCTCCTTGATGTCCTCGTTGTTGAGATTGATAAACGGGATCTCGTAGCGTTCCAAGAGCCACCGTGTCCACCCCTCGTCCATGCTGGCCACCCAGGGCTTGAAGAGCCCGACCCGGGTCGGTGCCACCTGGTAGGCGGGGCCGACCGGCTCGCTCGCGAGCCCCTCGACGGGGAGGTGGAGCTCGGCGGCCAGGGCCTGGAGCTCATCGCGGGAGATCTCGCCCGCCGGCAGATAGACGTCCCCCGGCTCTCGGTCGCCGGTCTCGCCATCCAGCCAGTAGACCTTGTTGCCCGCCGCCAGCAGCCGGCTCATGGCGGTGAAGACCGAATCGGCGCTGTGCGGCAGCACCCAGCCCCCGGGTGCGTCGGTGACCTCGGTGCTCGGCCAGACCGGGGCGTCGATCGGGTTGGTCAGACCGACCGGGAGTGTGTTGGCCTCGATCACATCCACCCCCATCAGCAGCGGTAGCGACCAGGCGGTCACGTCGTAGGGCTCGAGGATGGGTCCACCGACATAGGGCAGGATCTCGGGATAGCGCTGGGGGCGGAGCATGGTCAACAGGAATGGCCGGTACGGCTGGTCCGCGGGGATGACCTGGGTGCCGGGCGGATAGGTCGCGTGACCCACACGCAGGGGCTGGTTGCTCTCAAAGACTCGAACGCCGTGCTCGAGCAACAGCTCCACCATCCGACCGGCGGCGACCGGATCGTGCTGGTCGGGGGGCAGGATCCAGGCGTAGGGAGCCTCGGTGCGGCCGGCCTCGATCGACTCCCGGCCCATCGAATAGAAGTTCTGCAGGAACTCCTCCCGGTACCGGGCCATGGTCTCGGTCAGCGCCCAGGTAGCCACCAACTCGTAGTCGACGATGTCTCGCAGCCGCCACCAGCCCCCCTCCCACGGCGAGGGGAAGTTGGCGCGGCGCTTGTACTCGGGCAGTCCTTTGCCGCCCCCTCGAAGCTCCCCGGGGTCGATATAGATGGGTGAGGCGAGCCGCGCGCTGGCGACTTCGGTCAGCAGCCCGGTGACGTTTTTCCACCAGGCGGTGTTGCGGGTGCCGCCGGGCCAGTAGCTGTCGAAGATCATGTTGTGACCGACACCCTGCCGGCCGTCCTCCTCCAGCCGATAACTCATGTTGGTTCCCAGCAAGTCGGCCTGCCGGAAGATCAACGAAGGAATTTCGAGCGCCAGCGGATCGGTCTGGGGCGGCACGAACATCCGGGCGCCGGTCGAGCCCATCTGGTGCTCGTCGAGAAAGACCTGGGGGAACCAGCGGTGGTAGAGCACCTGGTTGGCGACCTGTGTCTCCTT
>CALILB010000337.1 GCA_938016625.1 uncultured bacterium
GGCTGGCACGGCGCTTGCTGTAGCTTAAGACGTCCCAACGAGGTTTTAATGAGACCAACATCCAACAAAGCTATCCTAGCCCGGATTCCCCGGGCTTGAATCCTCCTCATCCCTCCTCCCTATCCTCTGTTTGCCGGCCGCCAGCCCCAATTGGCGGCCGGCCCTCGCCTTTCTGGAATCGGGCCGGCCTTGGGGCACCCTGGACAGGGTCCGCCGCTGGGCTCTAGATGGTGACGTCGAAGCGGCTCTTGAGGGCGAAGGCAAAGACGATGATGAGAACGATCCAGGGGATCATCCACAACTCTCGTGGCAGGAAGAGGAGGTTGCCGTCCTCGGGATAGGTCACTGTGATCGACTCGATCGGGCTGTCAGACGGGAGCGGGTCCTCCGCCGGGTAGAGCGCCATCTTGAAAAATGACGGCGCCACGCGAATAGGCGATCGGCGGACGACATCTTCGGAGACCCGAACGCTTTTGGACCAACTCTCCCCTCCCAACCTGACCGCGATCTCGTAGTCGCCCCGGCTCTCGGCCGCGATCCGCCACCCCAACTCTCCAAGAGTGGGAATCCAGACCGCGGGGGTCTCCACTCGCAGACCTTCCGGGACTTCGAGGGTCGCGTCGGGCCCCTCCTCCCCCGCTCCGGCGCCGAGCCAGGTTCCTTGCTGTGCTCCCTGCTTGAGCTGCACCTTGACCAGGGCCTGCTCCCCCTGCTCCAGGCCGTGATATCCATAATGGAACTGCAGTTGGGCGGCCACCATGCCCAGAGGGATGAACAGCCACAGCATGGGAACCAGCCACAACCCCAGATACTTCAGGTTGCTCCAGAGCAGCTCCATCTGAGCCCGCATGATGGCTCGCAGATCGTCGCTAAAAAGCCGGATCTCGAACCACCCGGCCGACATCTGGCGCTTGATGGCCTCCAGGCCCTGCTGATTCGAAGTGGCCTTGACCACCGGCAGCATCGCGATCGCCGTCAGCAGCGCCGTCACTACCAACCCTACCCAAGGTGGCAGGGTGCGGAAAGGAAAAAGGAGCCAGTCGAAGACGGTCCGCAGAATGGCGTTGAGCACAGACAATGTCGTCAATCCCAGTTGAATTCGAGTGTCCTAGGAGATGTATCCCAGGCCCCGCAAGCGCTTCTTGATCTCCTCCTCCGAATCGGCGCCTTCCAATTTGGCCAGCTCCTTCTCGAGAGCGTGGGTAATGAACTCCTCGGGAGAGGAGTAACCGGCGATATCCGAGTACCGCTTTACCTTGGCCACCAAATCACTGTCGAGCTTGACTTTTGTCGATCCAAACATCTCCTCACTCCTCCATCGATTTGCACGATCCGGGTCGAGCAACCTATCCAGCCGGCTCCGATTCCTGCAGCGGAAACTCGTCGATCCCGAACTCGGCCAGGACCGCTGCGGCCAGGTTCTTGAGGCTGGTGGCCTCCTTGGCCAGCGGTCTGTTGACCAGGAGAATACCCGGAACCGTCTCGTGATCCATGCAATGGTCGCCGCTCCACCAATCGGTGTTGTCTTCTATGACTTCGGGCGGAAACTCGCCCATCGCCGAGCCACCCGAGGCCCTGGTTCCCTTGGCGTAGCCGACTACCAGGTCGGGACCGATATCGAGGTAGCCGCGACTCTGGTAGACCTCCTCACGCTTGTAGACCTTGGTGATCGCCGGCTCACCGGTGACCGGATCGATGACGGCCAGCAGCTTCGTAGCCAGCTCGTCCATCAGCGCCTCGCGGGCCCCGGGTGCCACGATGCCGTTCTTCTCCCGCCCCTCGAGGTTGATGTAGAGGCCATTGAGCCCCAGGGCGTAGGCACTACTTTGCGACCAGTCGACATTGAGGAACAGCCCGGGGTCGTCCCGCCGGTTGGGGTCCTTGAATGTGATGTATCCGTTCTGCTTGAGCCAGGTGTTGAGGTTGAAAGTACGCCGCCAGCTGGTAAAACCATGGTCGGACATCACGATCAGGGTGGTCTCTTCCCCCATCCGGTCCAGGGTAAAGCCGACGATACCGTCGAACTGCACATAGATGTCTTCGATGACACTGGCATAAGGAGCGTCGATTTCCGCGTCGTAGGCAGGATGCTCCGGGTCCATCGCGCGCCACAGCATGTGAGAGATCTGATCGAGATTGCCGAAGTAATAGAAGAGCAGCCCGTCCTCGAATTGATCGAGCACGTACTCGAACTGGACCATCATCTGCTCTCCGGCCATTCGCGCCTGATCGAGAAACTCCGCATAGTCGAAGATGCCGCCACTCAGCGCCTTGGTGTCTTCCGGCATCTCCTGGGTGTAGTAGAGACTCGTTGCCTCGGCCAGCTCCTCGGCATACGACTCGGGTGTCGAGATGGGCATGGCGGGGTTCTTGGGGTCCAGATTCAACGGCGTGGCATAGAGCTCCAGCTCGGGATGCGCCTGTTTGAGGTAGAACCGGACGATGGCACCGAGGGTCTGAAGAGGAGCCATCTCGAATTCGACCGTCAGCCAATCACTCCACTCGCCGACAGCCAGAATGCTCTCCTGGTCTCCCAACACCAGCTTGACCAGATCCTTCTCGGGATCGATGTAGACGACGAACGGAGCTTCCAGCTCTTCGTCCTCGATGCGGAAGGGATTGTCAGGACCGACGAGTGTGGCCTCGACCATGTTGTCGTAGGGGTAGACCTCGTAGACATGACCACCGCTGATGTCCTCCCCCTCGAAGGCAAACAGCTCGGAGGTGTAGAACGAAAACGTGCCCGAGGTGCCCACAAGATCGGGTGTTCCCATACCACTCAGCTCACGGGTCGCCTGCCCGGAGGGTGGGAAATTGGCCGGCATGCGGATGATGGTGGTCTCGACGCCGGCTTCTTCCAGCACCTCCCAAAAGGGCTGTCCGCGACGCAGCAGCTCTACCTCGGCCCCGGCCAATGGGATCTTCCAGTCACCGAACTGCCAGTGTTTGTCGGCGTCCTCGGTGTGGCTTGTCGACAGGTAGGGCATCATCGTTTCGGGCCGGCGGTGGACAAAATCGTAGATACCGTGTCCCCCCGAGTCCATGCCGGTGATGAAATTCGACCAGGCCACCGGACTCTGCGGTGGAACGGCGGTCTCGAGCGACCTGAAGCCGCCCATCTCGGCCAGACGACTGAGGTTGGGCAGACGGCCCTCCGCCATCAGGCGGGAGGTAACCTCGTAGTCCATACCGTCGAATCCCAGGAGGATGACGCGCTTGCCCCCGGCCGTCTTCGATTCGCCGCCCCCACAGGCCAGGGTGCCCGCGAGCAGCGACAAAACCGCCAGCCCCAGCAAGGCCGGCAAGACGCCGCGCCGTAGTAGACGGGAAGTGGGCCGGGTATCGGACTTCTTGTCTGTCATCAGCTGACTGCTCCCTTGCCCTCGAAGAGACTCTTGCCTTCCATATGGGCCGGGACTTCGACTCCAAAGAGTTTCAGGGCCGTCGGCGCGACATCGATCAGGGCGGGAGTCTTGATGTCGATCTTCCGGTTGCAGAAGAACACGCCGGGTACCTCTCGGGGATCGACGCAGTGGTCTCCACTCCAGGCCTTGACGTTATCTTCGAAGACCGGACCATTGACCATCCCCGTCGCGCAGTCCCAAGAGACCCGGTATCCGCGGGCGTAGCCGATCAGCAGATCCGGAGCATTGCCCACATAGGGCCCTTCGTAGATCTTGGCGGTGTCGAACACTTCGTTGATACCGACCTCGTCCTTCTCTTCGTCGCTCAGGCCGCTGAGCTTGTCGACGATCTCTGCCTTGAGCTCCGCCGCCTCTTTACCCGGCTCGACGATCCCTTCGGATTCCCGCCCCGCGATATTGAGAAACATCCCCGTCAGACCGAGTGCATAGGCTCGAGTCTCGGACCAGTCCACGTCACGGAGCCACTCTTGCGAGCCGTCGGTTCCCTCTTTGAGCTTC
>CALILB010000338.1 GCA_938016625.1 uncultured bacterium
CGCGGTGCGACACCCGGGCTTCGGCTGCGGCAATAACCGGTCCCTCGGCAACCGAGCTCATCGAAAACCTGCTGCCCCGAGCCACTGTCACACCCGGCGCAACCTCGAAACCCGGCACGACCACACCTCGGTCGTCGTCCAGAAGATCCATATGGACCCGGTGAAAGGCCGCGGCCGAGTCGATCCGCCAACATGTCGGGCGTTTCCAGCCGTCGCCCATGTCGAGCAACTCACTGTGCTCGAGGCGATCGCGAAGATCGTCGGCCAGTCGCACCAGAACCCAGCCGCTGTTGTCCATCCACCCGTGTTCGGGAATGCCGCCCCGTCCATCTTCTACCGGCGGCACGATCGTGTCGCCAGCAAGAACCAGGACCGTCTCATCGACGATACCCGTCCGCTCGAGCTGCGCGGCCACCTTCAACCCGGGTGTCACCGAACGTACCTCGACCTCGAGACCCCACCGTCGACCGTCGCCTATCGCATCCCGAACCTGCTCGGGCCGATCGTCCGAGAGCACGATGACCTTCTCCACACCCAGCGACGAGGCCAGGTCGAGCTGCAGGGCAACGAGGGCCTTGCCGCAGATGGGTAACAGGGGCAGTGGCCGGCGGCGCAGCAGTGGCTCGAGCGAAGCCGGTGCCGAGACCGCAGGGATGACGAGCTTGTTCATGGTGTTTCTCCAGCCACACAGTGGGAGCCGTTGATGCTGCGGTGGAGTAGACGGATGCGAAGAAGATCGCGCAGCATACGCCACGAGTCGCGTACCGCCCTCACCTTGGTCCCGGGCGCATCCACCCAGCGCACCGGCACTTCGACGACCGCAAGCCCGAGACGGCGCGCCAGGAAAAGGTGCTCGACGTCGAACGAAAACCCGTTCATCCGCTGCAGTGCCGCCAGTCGGCTTGCACTGCTGCGCGTGTAGCACTTGAAACCACACTGGCTGTCGTGGATGCCGGGCACCGCCAAGGTTCGCACCAAGAAGGCGAAGAACCAGCCCATGACGCGGCGGTGGAAAGGCTGCGGCTCCACATCGCTGGTCGGCATGCGCCGCGAACCGATGACCATGTCGGCGCCTTCGGCAATCTCGGCCAACAGCTTTTCCACTTCGGCGATCGGCGTCGAGAGGTCGGCGTCGGTGAACAGCACCCAGCGGCCACGCGCGAGCTCGAGCCCGCGTCGCACTGCGGCACCCTTGCCGCGGTTGGTAACGTCGGTGGTAATCCGCGACGTCTCCTGCTCCTTCATCTCGCTGCCGTAGATGTCGATCGTCTTGACTACCTCGAGAGTCAGATCGCGAGAGCCGTCGTCAACGACGATGACCTCGGATCGAATCGGCTGCTGATGCAGGTAGTCTTTGACTGCCAGGAGGGTATCGGCGATCCGCGCCTCCTCGTTGTACGCCGGAATAACCACCGACAGATCGATTTCCTTGTCACTCATGGTCTTCTCCATCACTCAGTAGGCGCCTTTACCGAGCAGGACCGCTGGCACGGTGCGCGCCAGAATCACCAGGTCCTGCCACAGCGAGCGGGTTTCGATGTACTCCACGTCCAAGGACACCTGACGTTCAAAAGGGATATCGCTGCGCCCCGACACCTGCCACAAACAGGTAAGTCCGGGCCGCGCCTCGAGCCTGCGGCGATCCGCCGGTGTGTACTCCGCCACCTCGGACGGCACCGGAGGCCGGGGCCCAACGATCGACATCTCGCCCCGTACGACGTTGATCACCTGCGGCAGCTCGTCGAGGGACAGCTTGCGCAGGATACGACCGACCCGGGTAATCCTCGGATCGCGCTTCATCTTGAAGATCACGCCGCCGGCCTCGTTGTGCTTTATGAGCTGCTCTTTCAACTTCTCGGCGTCGGTTCGCATAGTGCGGAATTTGTACATGGTGAACAGCCTGCCGTTGCGGCCGACCCTGACCTGGTTGAACAGCACCGGACCCGGAGAGTCCAGCTTGATGACCGCTGCCAGCAGGGCGAAGACGGGCAATGAAGCAAGCAGTAGGACACACCCCCCGATGAGATCGAAGACCTGCTTGACCACCCGGGAGCCGCCTATGACCACCAGCCAGGCCCACTTCTTTGCCAACAATCGGGCTCGGTGCTTCCCAGTCGAGCTTTGCAGGTGCTTTTCCAGTGTGCTGATGAGTTCGTCCACGTCGGCGGTCCTCTCTCTCTCTCATGGGTTTCCGGAGGGGGCCAGATTGATACATCGATGGCCGCACTCCCCTGGGTCAACCGGCAACGGCAGGCGGCGGCAACGGCGCGCCGCCACGGACTTGCCGAGTCCGAGACTCGTCTTAGTTCCCAAAAAAGAGGTTGTCGACCGACTGGTAGGTCAACAGCAGCGAGAGAATGTCCCGTGTGGCATCACCCAGGTCCGCGAGACGGCTTCGCGGTACGTAAACCACGTCGCCGACTTGGAGCTCCACATCGTCGGCCTTGCCCTGAACGATCTCTTTGACGTCCACCGGTATGAGTTGCCTGTCGCCGGTGTTTAGGCCGCGAAGCACCACCACGTCGCGCAGGCGTGCGGTCGACCGGAAACCACCCGCTTCGGCGGTCGCCTGCAACAGAGTCACCCGTCCACGGAAGCCAAAGGCCCGCGGGTCGAAAACCTCGCCGAGTACGTAGACCTCCTGCTCGAGGGCGGAGGGGATGTAGATGTAGTCGCCGTCTTCTACCGCGATGTTGTGGTATGGGTCACCACCGCGGATCGCCAGCTCGAAGCTCACAGGGACCACCTTTTCGCGCCGCATCATAAAGGCATTCTTGAGATCTGCGAGCTCGATGGTCGAACCCTCGTACTGGCCCGAGGAAAGGCCCTGGCCCATGGCCACCGCATCGAGCAGGGTCGTGCCGCCCTCGATCGGGTACAAACCGGGTCGTACGACCTTGCCGAGGATGGTGAAGCGAGCCTCTCTGGCTTTCTTGACGATCACGTCAACCTGCGGGTAGCGCATGTACCGGAGCAGATCCTCTTCGAGTTGAGCGCGCAACCCCTCGGGTGTCAGACCCTCGGCTTCCACGTCGCCTACCAGACGGTAAGAGATCTTGCCGTCGGGGCGGACGGGGATCTCCTTCCGCATGTCGGGGTGCCCGAAGACCATGATGTCGAGCGTGTCGCCGGCGGCGATCCGGTACTCGACCGCACCGGGTCCCGTCGCCGCCTCCAACGACTCCCAACGCGGAATAGTCGCTGCGGCACCCGGCTGCAACGCAGCTTCAGCAACCGGCTGCGGCTTCTCTGGCGGTACCTCGGACGCCGACGAGCTGCTGGCGCAGGTTACGCCGATAGCAAATAGCAGGATCCAGTTCATTTTAGGTCGCATTGACAATACCTCTTGCCACCTCACGCCAGCGAAAACTGTGAACCGAAAACCGCTGCGTGTAGGAGGGTGGCACTTTGTTGAGTAGCACGCCCAGGACTTTTGCGCCGGTCGACTGCAGCCTCCGCAGGGCCTCACGATGGGCGGCCCGCGGCAGCGAAAACGCCTCGGCCACCAGAACCACAGAGTCCACGTGGGGTGCCACGAGCATCGGATCAGCGGAGGCAAGCAGCGGCGCGGTGTCGACCACCACCAGATCGAATCGCTCGCGTAGATTGTCCAGGAGACCAGCGAGGCCGCCGGTGTCAAATAGCTCCGGTGGCGCCGCGCCCGACCCGACCGGCAGCCACATCAGGCCCGGCCACCCGGTCTCGATCAATGCTTCCTCGACCGTCTCCACACCGCGCAGCACCGCTGCCAGACCCCCGGAGCCAAGCTCGACGCCGAAGGGCGGGGCCAGCTCACGCAGGTTTGGTTTGCGCAGGTCCGCGTCGACGACACACACCTTCAGACCACGCGCCGCTGCCATCCGTGCCACGTTGACAGCCGTGGTGGTTCGACCTTCATAATGGTCGGCACTCGCTACCATCAAGATCCATCCTGCGCCTAGATTCCGTTCGAGGAGCAGGCTGCTCGCGATCTGGCGGTAGATTTCCACCGTCACGCCGCCATCCAGGCCGCGCACGAGCACCCCATCAGGGGGCAGAAGCGGCACTTCTCCGAGACCGGGGATCGCAAGTGCCCTCTCGGCATCGTCGAGTGTCTTGAGGGAAGTATCCGCGACCTCGAGCCCCAGGGCGACCGCCAACGCCAGACCGAGGCCGAGCAGGAGGCCGGCCGCGAACACCAACTTCGCCTTCGACGGCAGCGGATAATTAGGCACCTTTGCGAGCTGAGTTATCGAGAGGTTGGCTGCCGTCGAGTCGCGGATGATCCGCACCTCCTCCACCCTCTTGGCGAGGTTGACCTCCACCTGCCGCAAGGTCTCCAGCCGATGCGATAGGTCCGCGAACTGGCGCTCGAGCTCGGGCAGGGTCAGCAGCCTTTCACGCATCTGCTCGACGACCTGTTCGTACCCCTCCGCCCGCGCCATCCGGGAAACCGCCTCGACCCGGCGATCGACCAATATCTGCTCGAGCGCGTCCACCACCGGGTTGCGCGAGATCGTGCTTTCGTTGAGGTCGTCCTCGACGCCGCGGCGAACCAGGTCCTGGACCAGAGCAATCTCGTCCCGGAGCTCCTTTACTGTCGCTGTCTCCTCGGTGTAGACCGACATCGCGGCGGCAAACTCGGCTTCCAGCTCCACCAGACGGGCCTGCACCGGTCGCCTGATGTACACCGACCCGACAACGGTGGGCTGCTGCGCGGCGAGCTCGGCCTGGGCCAGCTCAACCGCCCGCTGCGCCATCTCGGCGTCGAGCCGTTCCTTTCTCGCCAGGGCGTCAAACTCGGATATCTGCTGCAGCAGTCGGCCGGCCGAGTCCGACAGCTCGACGACCCCTTGCTCCTTCTGGAAACTCACGAAGTCGTCCTCGAGCAGGCCGATGCGCGCGCCCACCATTTCGAGCTCGCCGCTGAGATACTCGTGGGCCTGGGTCGCTTCGAGCTTCTGCAGGCGGTCGACATGCTCCACGTATGTCTCGACCAGGGCGTTTACCAGAGCCACCGCCTCTCTGGGCTCCGGCCAGTCCATGATGACCTCTATGATGTCGGTGTCTTTTGGGTTTTCGACGAGGATCGACCGCGACAGCTCGCTGGTGTCGACGGACTCCATGCCGGCTTCTATTTTCGCTTGCTCGAGGTTCTCGGTCGCCTTGACCAACCGCAGGAGCGTCGGCAGGGTGTAGGTCTGCAGCTTGACGATGGGCTGGTTGCTGCCGGTGACCAGGAACTCCTTCTGCTCGCTCTTGCGCAGCACCGTGGCAAAGACCCGCCAGTTGTGGTCGCGGACCGCGAGGGCCACCACCAGCGAGATCACGGCGGCGGCGGCGAAAATGCCGGCGATGAGGAGTTTACGACGGCGAAGGCCCACCAGGACGACCGCCAGGTCGATGGGCAGACCGGGCCCACCCTGATCTTCCTCGCCGCCCCCACCAGTCTCCACCACAACCTGCGGGACCATGGGTTCGCCCCCGTCCGCGGATCTCGGGTCGCGACGGCGCTCGTGGTCAGGTGGCTCGTCACCCACGCGATCGCGGGCCCTGAAGTCGTCGCCGTTACGCTCGCTCATGCCGCACCCCCCGATCGCTGACACTCAATATCGGTAACATCGTTTCGCGTCGTAATTTCATCGCTCATCCCTCAGCGGCGAGAGGGACCCGTAGCGGTAGAGCCGCAGCCGGTCTCCTGCCGTCTGAACAAATTCGAAGTGGGCCGCTACGGTTTCACGAACCGCATTCGACCAGTTACTGTGTGCGCCTCTCGACGCCTCCAGGTCCTCGTCCGCCAACACCCACCGCACAGTGCCGTTCTGGAGGTCCGACAGCAGCCTCGACTCGTCCCAGAGTCCGACGTTCGCCAGGCTGGCGAAAATAGCCGGGTCGTTGAGGTAAGGTCGGGCACCGATTCTAAGGGCGGTGACGATCTCCATGGTCAAGATGGTTTCGTCTTCTCCCACCTGCGCTGCCACGGCGGCCTCCGTTTGCTGCCGCAGGTCGCGACCGCGCCACTCGTGCACGACCCGGGGCAGGGTCCAGAGCAGCGACGACGCCAGCATGGCCAAGCCGATGGCGGCAGCGGTCCCCATCACGCGGCGATCGTCGGCGCGGAGAGCCCGATGCCAGGCAAAGGCAAGGACCGGTCCCACCATCAACCCAGGCTCGATAAAGTAGTTGAAGTTGGCTCCCACACGACCGACCGTGGCGAGCGCGAATAGCAGCGCCACCAGCATGTAGCCTGCCGTCAACCGAGCTGCCGGAGAGCGGTCGGTCAGCATCGACACCGCCACACCCGCACCGAGGGCAACAAGGCCGCCGCTGAAGCCGTACTGCGTCGCCCGGATCAATCCACCAACCGCAAAAGGCAGAGCATTGAAGCCGAACACCGAACTCACGAATGCGCCGTCGGTCAACATCTGGAGGACAACCAGCGTCACCCCTCCCAGCATTAGACAGCCGACCGAGATGATGACCACGTCGCGCCAGCGTCGGCGGAACAGCAGCCACACAAACAGCGCCAAGGCGGCTGCGATGGCAGTCGGCTTGGTGTAGACGGCGACGACGAAGAACAACGGCGCCAAGTACACCCGACGGCCACCGGAAGCACCG
>CALILB010000339.1 GCA_938016625.1 uncultured bacterium
GGCACATGGCTCGGGGAATGCCACCGCCGACGACCTCATCCGTTGTGGTCTTTGCCAGGAATCGCCGCGTCTGGGTGGGGTGAAGCTGCCCACCAACCGGGTGATGGCGGCCCACGCCGTCTCCCACGCCCTCGACCAGCGTGGTCAGACACCCTGGGAGTACCCGCCGACGAGGATCCTGGGAGACCTCCTCGACCTGGCGGCCGACGAAAGTGAAGAAATCGGTTCTTTCCTGCCGAGCTGTGGCCGCTACATCCGGCGCAGTGTCTCGAAGCGCGAGCTCCAGGCTGTCGGCGATCTCTGCCACAATCTCACCCAGGGATCGGCCGACGCCCTTCGTGGCGACTCCGGGGCGCTGATCCGTCACGTCGTGGCCGGCTCGCGCGACGGCAAGTATCGACGCTCTCTCAGAAGGTCGGTGTTTTTTCGCGCCCTGATACGGCGCGATTGGCAGCAACTGAAGAAGAAGATCCCATAGAGGAGATTTCAGATGGCGACTCCCAGCACCTTCTATCGTTGGCGACCACCGGTCCTCTATGGCTTTATCCCCCAGACCTATTGCGCCGCTAGTCGATATAGCCGAGCGCCTCGAGGTTCCTTCTGACCTCGTCGTCCATCTCGGCTTTCTGGGCTTCCGACGGGGCCGTGCCTGCAAGCATTTTCTTGCGCAGCAAGGTCGCCAGATAACCGGCCATCACCGGTCGGTTCTCGAGTTGATTCGTTCGCTCCCCCGGATCCATCGCCCGGTTGTAGAGCCGTGTGTCGAGCTCCGGACCCCGTTCCAGCCGGGTGACGAGCTTCCAATCACCCCAGACGACGCTCACCAGATCCGATCCCACGGCGGAGAAGATCGGTGTCGGCCGTGAGCCGGGTTGTAGGACGGGCGACAGCAGGCTGCGGCCCTCGAGCGGCCTCGAGGCTTCGAGTCCGAGGAGATCGAGGAAGGTCGGCAACAGATCGATGTGCTGGACGGGGTCGTCGATTCTCGTCCCCGACGCCTGCCCTCCCGGCAACCGGATGATCAGGGGTACATCCACCAGCTCGGTGTGCAGGCTGTGGCCGTGGGTCCAGGAGCCATGTTCGTAAAACTCCTCACCATGGTCGGAGACAAAGATGAACAACGAGTCGTCGAAGAGCCCCCGGTGTCGGAGCTCTTCGAGAAAGCGCCCGAGCTCGCTATCCGCGTAAGCGATCTCGGCATCGTAGAGTGCGGCCAGGTCCTCGGCGAGACCGGGTGGGGCGCCTCTCTCCCGCTCTTTCAAGGCATCGACCGCCTCCTGGCCACCGATCCCGGCGTCTTCGACATCCGGGGCGAATCGTTGCCGGTAGTCGACCGGCGGCGCATACGAGGTGTGGGGGTCGATGGTGTGGACATAGAGAAAGAAGGGGTCGTCCCGGCCGACGTCGTCCAGCCAGGCCAGGGCCTCCGCGTGGACCTCGCCGGCCCGGGCCTCGCGGCCGATCAGACGGACAAAATGGTCGAAGCCGTCGGCAAATCCAAAGCCCTCGGAGATAAAGCCGTTGGCCGCTATGGCCGCCGTCGTGTAGCCCGCGCCCGCCAGCACCTCCGGTAGGGTCTCCAACTCCGTGGGGATGCGCCGGTCCCTTCGCACCGCTCCATGCGCGCGAGGCCACAGACCAGTAAAGATGGAGGCGGTCGAGGGCAGGGTGGCCGAGGATTGGGCGACCGGGTCGCTAAAGAGGATGGCGCCAGCGGCCAGGGCATCCAGGTTTGGCGTCAGCCCCCTGCTCGAGCCGTACACCCCGAGGCGATCCGCCCGCAGCGTGTCGACCAGGTAGAGGATGATGTTGGGGGCCGGTGGCAGCTCGGCGGCTGCGAGTGGTGATCCGGAGACCGATGCTGTGACGCCGGGATCCGGCTCCGCCGTTCGGATGGCGGGCCCAAAGAGGGTCATACCGCCACTTGCCGCAGGATCTTCGACGGCCGCCACCGAGAGCTGCAAGCGGGCAAGTCCGGCCTCGTTCTCCAGCGGCAGGTGGACCTCCCGCCGGACGGCGTCGAGCTCACCCACGAGGCGAGCGGCACCTCCGTCCTGCTCGAGGGTAACCGCCAGCCGGGCGGACGAGCCCGTCCTCGAGGCCAACCGGTCGAGGCTCAAGGTCGCACCCACCGGCAGATCCAGGAAGTAGTCCACCCGCGCGCCCAACGGCAGATAGAGCCGATCGGGCTCGGTGTCGACCCGGACCGGCTCAAGCGGGAGCTCGGAAAATCGCACCCAGTCCCACGCCACGGCCAGGCGACGATCGTCGTCCGATCCGCCCACGGCCGACGGCGACTCGCTGTGGCCATAGCGAAAGGTCAACCGGTTGCGACCCGGCTGGATGGGTTCTGCGGGTAGCTGGAGCTCGTACTCCTGCCAGCCCGGATCCAGCTCCAGGGTCGACACGGCCTGCCGGTTCAAGATGACCTCGATCTGTTGCCTTCCCAGATCGGCGGCCCCGAAGGGGGCGCAGCGCAGCCTCGTCGTCAGGGGCAGGCGCCGGCTGGCAAAGAAGGCGAGCTCGGACTCCTCCCCCATCCCCCAGACAAAGGTCGTGCCGTCGGCCGAGACCTCGTTCCAGGACCAGCCCGCGAGCAGATGGTCGGCGACATCGGGGGTCCCGAGGTCGATCAGGTTCTTGTCGATCTGGGCCCAGGCCGCCGGAAGCTCCGCCACGAGGTCGTAGGCGAGGTGCGCGGGCCGAAGCTCGGGCTCACGCGAGCAGCCAACAGCGTGCAGAGCACCGGCAAAAGTGACAAGAAGAAGTGGCAAGCAAGCTCGCATGAGGATTCACTCGGCGGTCGGCAGCGCAGCAGGTGGCCAGTGTACAGCTTCGGTGTGGCCCCGAGCGGCGCTTGCTCAAGCGAATCCCGCGGGAAGCCCTGGAATATGACGGCGGGAACCATTCAGCTTTTCGGGCGTTGTATGGAGCAGGAGGACATGTCAATGATGCGCAAAGTTTTTCTGTTTGGGGCGGTTTTCGCCGCTCTGGCCCTGCTGATCTCCCCATTGGCAGGAGCGTCTTCGGACGGAGAAGACGGCACGACCAAAAAGATCCGTATTCACAAGGTGGTTACCGACTGCGACGAGAACGACGAAGACTGCGAGGCTCTCCACCTCGGTGAGCATCGGGTGATCATCGCCGGGGACGACCACCATACGTTTCACTTCGCGGGTGGTGGTCACGGTCTGGCGGGGGGTTACCTGGGTGTCCGGCTCACCGATCTGACCCCCGAGCTTCGCACCCATTTCGGGGTCGGCGAGGACAACGGGGTGATGATCTCCAAGGTGATCGAAGACACCCCCGCCTGGCAGGCCGGTCTCGAGGTCGGCGACATCATCACCGCAGTGGACGGCCAGGAAGTCACCTCGGGCGGGTCGCTGGCGCAGACGATACGCTCGCGTGAGGAAGGTGACCAGGTTTCGCTCGAGATCTGGAGAGACGGCCGGCTGGAGTCGATCACGGCTACCCTCGATGAGCACCAGCCCTTCTTCACCGCCGGCAGGGGGGTCCACGTCCTGTGCGACGAAGGTGAGGAGGATTGTGACGTCCAGCTTTCGATTCTCGGCGGACGGCATCTCGATTGCGGCGACGCTGAGGAGTGTGAGGCCCATATCGAGTGCAAGGACGGCGACTGCACCTGTACGGTCAACGGTGTGGTGACCGATTGCGAAGAGCTCCATCGGCCCCACCACGGCCGCGACTAGCCACTCCTCGCGACAGCTCGACTCACTTTCTACGGGGCCATCACGGCCCCGTAGTTCTTGTCTTTGCTCGCTTCAGCCTGAATCTGATAGTGTCCCGCGGCTTGAGCAGGGAGATAATCATGTCTAGAAAAAAGTCAAGAATTACCGTCCTCTCGATCCTGGTCCTGGTTGTCGCACTGAGCGGACCCATCCTCGCTCAGGAGGAGGAAAAGGAAGTCGAGCTGGGGATGTCAAATAGCACCGAGTTGAGCTATGTGCTGACCGAAGGCAACTCCGATACTGACGCCCTCGGTTTCAAGAATCGATTTCGCTATTCCTGGCCTCGTGCGAGATACACCTTTCGTGTCGAGGCGACGCGGACGAACACCACAGACGACCGGATTGCAGTGGTTCGCGATGACTTGCCCCTTGGTTACGAGATCATCGAGTTCTCCAAGGAGCCGGATGTCGAGAAATATCTGGTCGAGAACCGATACGACCGGCAGATAACCGAGCGCTTCTTCTGGAACGTCGGTCTGACCTGGGACCGCAATTTGGACGCCGGGATCATCAGTCGCTGGATCGGTTTTGCCGGTGTAGGCAACATCTGGTGGGACAGAGAGGATCTCAAATTCAATACTTCCTACGGTCTCAGCTACACCGATCGCGAAGAGGAGGATGTGGATCCCACCAAGGAGGAGACCTTCCCCGGCTACCGGTTCGATTGGGAGTACCTCAACAAGTGGGGTAAGAACACGACCTTCGAGAACCGCTGGACCTTCAACGGTAACTTCTCGGATTCCGCCGACTGGAATTCCGACATGACCAGCTCGATATCGGTCGGAATCAATTCGCGACTGGCGCTAAGGGTGAGCCTGCAGTGGTTGTTCAACAATCGCCCGGCCCTGGAGGATCTCGATCTGTTTGTCCAGACGCCAGAAGGCGACCTGATTCAAATTCCCGATGGGGTCGTCCAGGATCCGAAGCAGAAACTCGATACCATCTTCAATACCTCACTGGTGATCAATTTCTAGCGCTTGAGATCGTGTCTGTGGTTGAAAGGAGATCGCTTTTCCATCCCCCACCGCTGCACGTCGGTTTACGGCGATTCAAACGCTGGACCACGGGCGGGTATGACTGAGCTTCACCAATAGATGCGAATAGCGGTCGTCCAAGACCAGCCGGTGTAGGCGCCACCGTCGTCGGCCTTGTCTTTCATGTCGACATACTGGATGGCGTTCTGCAACTTCAGCTTGTGTCCGTACCAGTAGTAGTTGAGGCCTAGATAGGCCTCGTCGTAGCGGTCGCCCTTGCCACCGGCGATCGAGCGCTCGTAGCGGGCAAATTGAACATCATTCTCTTCGTCGCTATGGATGTGGGTGTAGCGCCCGACGAGCTCGAGGGAGTCGGTGAGCTCGTAGAACGGCATCAGCACATAGCCCCACATATCACTCTGGTCCTCGTAGCCGTACCCAGCCGAGATGTCGGTGCGAAAGCCCCAGCCGTCATCCTCGAATTTGAAATTCAGCGACCAGATCCGTTCTAAGAGCTTGGTAAAGCCGTTCTCCGGATCCGGCTCGTTGTCGATGTAGTTGAACCGGAGAAGCGCCTCTTTTGCACCAAGGCGATCGGCGAAATCGTGACCGACGTTGATCAGAATGAACTTGCCACCCTTGAAATCTCCAAACTCGGGGTCCTTGTCCCCGGACGAAAAGAGACCGACATGGTAGACCAGCCCCTTGCCTTCACCCTTGACACTGATCCCCGGGATGTACTCCTCGGTAAACCAGATGTTCTGGGTCAGGTTGTTCCGGTCGATGGTCAACAGCCGCTTGGAGGAAGTCAGGCCATCGAGGGTGAAGCCGGCGCTGTGCTTGCCGAGGGTCAGCTTGACCGCCTTGCCGGGTGCCCAGGCCAGATACGCGTCCGTTATCCGGGTGTAGAGAGGCTCGATCTCCTGGGGGTTGAACTCCCCTTCGACATGCAGAGTGAAGTCCTCGAGGAACACCGTCTTGAACCCAAAACGAAACCGGCGGACATTGAACTCCCCGGCATCGTCGTCTTGCGACTTGACGTAGGCGAGGTCCAGCTGCAAACGCCCACTGAGGTCGATCGTTTGAAAGAAGGAGTCGTCGTCGCCGGTGTAGAGATTGGCGATCGCCCAGACCTGGTCGTAGCCGGACTCCTTGTCCTCCCGTGCCGAGGCCGGCGAGCCGAATCCCATCAGCGCTAGGGCAATCAAGGCGGTGGCGAGAAAAGGCGAAGTTCGAAACATGATCTGAACTCTATTCTCGCTATTCGACAGATCTGTGGCAGCCCTGTGACATTCCGCTGGAGTCGTATGCGGCTGCGCTATCCGCCATGCGCAATCGTGCCGTGCAGCACCGATATGAGAAAGAGTAAGGGCCGGCAAAAGGGCCGGCCCTTTGATGGAAGTGCGCGCTATCTCGCCATCAAGGCGTGTACCAGATCGGCGAGGTGTAGGCCCGCTCCTGGGTGGTCATCGGTACCTCGTCCGGCATGTCGATACCAAAACGCTTGGCCTCGTAAGCCGTCCAGCGCGGGGTCGGAATCTCGATCACCCGGGCGTAGTAGAAGGCGGCCTCGGCCGGATCGAAGTCGGGATCCTCCCAGACGGTGATGAGCTCGGGTGCGCCGATGGTGTTGGTCCAGGT
>CALILB010000340.1 GCA_938016625.1 uncultured bacterium
CCGATCGAGGCGCTCCCCTGGCGGTCGAACAGCGGCTGCCAGGTGGAGCCGGCATCGGTGGTCTTCCAGACACCACCGTCGGCGCCGCCAAAGTAGTAGGTGGCGGGGTCGTCAGGCAGACCGGCCACCGCCGTCGCCCAGCCGGCGCGGTGGGGACCCACCAGCCGCCAGTCGAGATCCGAGAAGGAAGACTCGGGAACCGCCGCCTCGGTCTGGCTGAGCGGAATCAACAGGCCGAGCAGGGCGACGAAAAGCGGGCAGATCGACATCTTGCGGGGAACTTGGCTCACAGGGCATCTCCTCCTGGTGGACGATGATATCGCCGCAGCTGGCTCAGCCGGGGATCTCGAACGAGCGGGCCAAAGTGTCGGCGATGGCGAGGCCGTCCGTGGTCGGTGCGAGACGTCCCGCGTCCAACTCGATCAGCCCCTCGGTCTGCAATCGATCGATGGTCTCTCGATTGGTGCTCAGTAGGTCGATGTCGTAGTCCCTCACAAAGCTCTCGAGGTCGAGGCCGTCGGTGGTGCGCAGCGCGAGCATCAGACGCTCGAGAGCGAGCTCGGCGGGGGAGAGATCCTCGGAAGTCTCGACCGGTGACTCCCCGGCCTCCAGCCGGGCCTGCCAGGGTTTGATCTTGCGCCTATTCCACCATCGTTGTCGGCCGGCAAAGGAGTGGGCCGAGGGGCCGAGCCCGAGGTAGGGGGTGTGGTCCCAGTACTTCTGGTTGTGACGCGAGCGGTGCTCGGGGCCGGCGGCAAAGTTGGAGACCTCGTAGCCGGAAAGACCCTGCTCGGCGAGATAGCGATGGGTGAAGACAAAGAGCTCGGCCTGGGCGTCGTCGGGCAGCTCCGCCAGCTCGCCGCGCTGCCGGCGGAAACCGAATGGGGTTCCCTCGTGGATGGTGAGCTGGTAGCAGGAGAGGTGCTGGGGACCGAGGTCGAGGGCCTGCTCCAGGTCCCGTTGCCAAGACTCTCGGTTCTGCTGGGGGAGCCCGTAGATGAGGTCGACCGAGACGGTGTCGAAGCCGGCGCCGAGCGCCAGCTCGCAGCTGCGCACCGACTGCCCGGGAGTGTGTCGCCGGCCGAGGAAGTCGAGATTCTCTTGCTGAAACGACTGCACACCGAGGCTCAAGAAGCCCACACCCAACTCGCGCCAGGCGGCGAGATTCTCGGCGGATACGTCCTCGGGGTTCGCTTCGAGAGAGAGAAAAGCATTGTCGGCGATCGGCAGAGCCCGGCGGAGGGCCGTGAGAATCCTGTCGAGCTCCTCGTCGGCGAGGATCGACGGTGTGCCGCCGCCGAGATAAAGCGTGTCGAACGGCTCTACGGGCGACTCGTCCCCGACCACCGGCCAGGTGCCACCCTCACAGAGCGAGATCTCGGTGATCAGTGAGTCGACAAAGCTGCCGTGCCGCACCGGATCCCCGGTGAGGACATAGAAATCACAGTAGGGACAGATGGAGGAGCAGAAGGGCAGGTGGAGATAGAGACCGGGGCCAAGGTGTGGGGTCAATTGTCGGTGTCCGCCTTGAGCACCGCCATAAAGGCCGACTGCGGGATCTCGACCGCTCCCACCACCTTCATCCGCTTCTTGCCCTCTCGCTGCTTCTCCAGCAGCTTGCGTTTGCGGGTGATGTCGCCGCCATAGCACTTGGCGGTGACGTCCTTGCGGTAGGCGTTGATGGTGGTGCGGGCGATGATCTTGCCGCCGATCGCCCCCTGGATGGCTATTTTGAACTGCTGGCGGGGAATGGTCTCGGCCAGCTTTTCGCAGTAGCGCAACGCCCGCGGCCGGGCCTTCTCCCGGTGCACCAGCTGAGCCAGCGCGTCCACCGGCTCGCTGTTGACCAGGATGTCGACCTTGACCAGGTCGGTGGGACGGTAGTCGAGCAGATCGTAGTCGAACGAGCCGTAACCCTGGGTGACGGTCTTGAGCCTGTCGTAGAAGTCGAACAGCACCTCGGCCAGCGGTAGCTCGCTGGTGAGCTCCACCCGCCCGACGGCGAGATAGTTGTAGGTGGTGTTGACACCGCGGCGCTCGCGGCAGAGCTCCATCACCACGCCGATGTAGCGCTCCGGCATCATGATGGCGGCCTTGATAAAGGGCTCGGCGGCGCCGTCGATGTGGTTTGGATCGGGGAAGAGGGTCGGGTTGTCGACGGAGGTCTCGGTGCCGTCCTCGAGCGTCAGCTCATACCTGACCGATGGCGCAGAGAGCAGCAGCGACAGCCCGTACTCCCGTTTCAATCTCTCCTGCACCACGTCCAGGTGGAGCAGCCCCAGGAAGCCGCAGCGGAAGCCGAATCCCAACGCCGTGGAGGAGTCCTTCTCATAGGTCAGCGCGGCGTCGTTCAGCGCCAGCTTGTCGAGCGCCTTGGCCAGGTCCTCGTAGTCGTCGGTGGACATCGGATAGATGGAGGAGAAGACCACCGGCTTGGCTTCCTTGTAGCCGGGCAGCGGCTCCGGAGCCGGCCGCTCGGCGGCGGTGATGGTGTCGCCGATGGCGATGTCCCGCACCGTCTTGATGCCGGCGATGACATAGCCCACGGCACCGGCGGCGAGTTGACGGGCCTTGACCTGCTTGAGCTGGAGCATACCCACCTCCTCGACCTCGTATTCCTTCTCCGTGTGCATCAAGCGGATGGTCTGGCCGGGCTTCAGGGTCCCCTCCTTGACCCGGCAGAGCATGACCACGCCGCGGTAGGAGTCGTACTGGGCGTCGAAGATCAGGGCCTGGAGCGGCGCCTCGGGGTCGCCCTCGGGTGGCGGTAGCTTGTGGACGATGGCCTCGAGCACGTCGTCGATGCCGGTGCCTTGCTTGGCCGAGCAGAGGACCGCTTCGTAGGGGTCGAGTCCCAGATCCTCGTCGATCTCCTCCCGGACCTTTTCGACGTCGGCCGACGGCAGATCGATCTTGTTGATCACAGGCACCAGCTCCAGGTCGTACTCCAGCGCCAGGTAGAGGTTGGCCAGGGTCTGAGCCTCCACCCCCTGGGCGGCGTCGATCAGCAGCAACGCCCCTTCGCACGACATCAAGGAGCGCCTCACCTCGTGCGAGAAATCGACATGGCCGGGGGTGTCGATCAGGTTGAGCTGGTACTCCTTGCCGTCCTGGGCCTTGTAGACGAGGGTCACGGTGTTGCTCTTGATGGTGATGCCGCGCTCGCGCTCGATGTCCATCGAGTC
>CALILB010000341.1 GCA_938016625.1 uncultured bacterium
GGTCTGCAACCGCACCCTCTCGGCACCTTCGCTCCGGCGCATGCTCTCGATCAGCTCTCGCATGCGGGCATCTTCTCGGATCCGCCTTTGCACCTCGCGCGCAAACACCACGGCGGCCGCCGGTGCGCCGCCGATGACCGATGCATGGGTACCCTCCAACGCCGCCACTTCGAGGTTCTCGTTCAGGGCGTTGGAAAAGACGACAAAAGCCCCACCGTGATAGCGGGAGACGACGCAGAAGACGATTGGCCCATCGAAATTCACTACCGCCCGACCGATCTCGGCCCCATACTCGAGCTGGAGATTGCGCATCGAATCGGGTGAGCCGTCGAAGCCCGAAAGATTGGCGAGGATCACCACCGGTCGGTTACGGGTGGAAGCATTCAAAGCGCGGGCGACCTTCTTGGAGGAGAGTGGAAACAGGGTCCCGGCGGTCCACTGATTCGGCCCGTCGGCGGGTGCAAAGCCCAGCCTCGGCAGCGGCCGCGACTCGATACCGATCAGACAGACCGGATAGCCGCCCAGATGGATGTCCCACACCACGGCGTTCTCCGCCGCGCGCATACCGTACCAACGCTCCAGTGGCTCGTGATCCTGATCCGAGACAGCCCGCATCACCTTGCGGATGTCGAAGGGCCGCTTGCGGCCCGGGTTGCTCTCGGCGGAAAAAACCTCTCCTACGGTCGTGAATCCATCGCCGTCGACCGGGCCATGCGGAAAGGTGCCGACATCCCGCTCGGCCGGATCGATGGTCGGTGCGCGCCGTGGGAACCTCTCGCCCGGCTGGACATAGGTGTGATCGTAGTAGCGCATGAGAATGTCGCAGGCCTCCTTGACGTCGCGGGCAAAGTACTGCCCCTGGCCGTTGACCCCCATGATGCGCTCGTAACCGCCGATCCCCTGATTGTCTTCCGCCGAGACTCCGCCCGAGTACTCCAGGGCTCGCTTGCCGGTGAGCACCATCGAGCCCTCAGGAGTCATGATGAGAATGCCCCGCGTATGCTGGAGCATGGTGGCCTCGGCGTTCCAATAGGGCTGCGCCCCTACATTGACCCCATGGACGATCATGTTGACCTCACCGCCGGCCTGGGTGTGCTCGACCAACCGCCGCAAGACACGAGCGATCCAGTCCATGTTCTCGGTTCCACTGTCCATCGATATCCTGGCACCGGCCGAGACCGCGAACCACTCGAGCGGTACCCCCAAACCCTCCGCGAGATCGAGCGCCGCGATGATCCGGTGGCACTCGGGCTCGGCGAGTGAGCCCATCCCGCGGCTCGGATCACCCAGCACGATGACCCGGCTCATCCCCTGCGGGGATTTGGCAGTGAAGTTGCGGATCACTCCCACCACGACGTTGGCGTGATTCTCTCCATAGGGGCGGTCGACTGGAACCAATCGATTCTCTTGATCGAGGTCGTGCTCGACAAAATCACCCGGTGGAAAATCGGCGTGGACACCCTCCCGCTCTGGCGTCATCAGCTTGACCAGCTCGTACGGGTAGACGAGGCCCCGGCGTCTCAGTCCGACCACCTTCTGCTTGTACTCGGTGAGCGGTCGGATGGGGCTCATGGCCGGTCTGCGGAAACGCAGAACGGCTCCCGTGCCGCCCGGATTGGAGATGTCCAGCAAGGAGACCCGGATCCTGCCGCTTTGCGGATCGCGAATTCGGGCTCTGACCAGGACCTTGTCGAGACCCAGGCCCTCGGTCTCCGGCATGAGCCGGTTGATGAGGGCGTTCAGCTCCTCGGCCGTCAGATCGAAGGGCGGCCAGACATAGAGCAGCACCCGGTTCCAGTGGAGACGCTCCTGTGGGGAGCGCTCCGATTGGAAGCGTCGTATCCCGGCCATCGCCTCCATAAACATGTGCTCGAGCAGAGGGAGCTCGGTAATGCGGCCGGCCTCGTCTCGAACCGGGGTCAGATCACGCACTTCGGCTAGAGCAAAAAGGCGCTCGTCCTTCGGGTTCTCCCGGGCCACACCATGAAACAGGTAGTGATCCTCGCGGGAAGAGAGCCGTTCGATCTCGAAATTGCTCAGCCGCCAGAGCTGCAACCGCTTGCCCAACATCGGATGGAGACCGCGGTAGAGTCGCTCCTCCGCAAAGCCGGTCTCGGTCTGACGGAAGGTGAAGTGCTCGACATCCCCCAGACCCAGTCCCCTTTCAGGGCTGGAGATGGCGATGACGAGACGACGAATCGGTCGCGGCAGATTGGCGGCTTTCAGCAGCGACAGAATATGCTCGAGAGTGGACTCGGTGTCTTCCTGCCGGTGCTCCCGCCAGACATAGAAATCGAGCGCGATGTCGCTGGCCGCAGGAGCAGCCTCCAGCGCGGTCGCCACCCTTTCTATGCTCGACTCGAGCTCGTCGAAGCCGGAGTGTGTGCTGACCAGATAGATCTGTTGGCCGCGGCGGTCGTACTCGAAACAGGCAAAGGGTTGGCCTTCGATCTCTTGGATACGACAGCTTCCCAGCGGTCGGACCCGGTAGTAGCGTCGGGTCATAACCTCCAACATCGCCTCGCGCAGCGCCGGCGACGCGGTGGCGAACTGATTCGAAATCAAGCTCTTGAGGGGCTGCGGACAGTCGACCAGCGCAGCCACTCTCCGCTCCCGCTCGACGGCATCGGGCCGGCTGTCGAGGTAGGCGAGGTGGGCCTCGGCCTCGGCATAGATCTGCCAGCGAGCCTCCTCGAGCATCCCCTTGCCAAAGTACCTGTAGCGCACTTCGCGCGCCGAGTCGTGCACAGCCGGGAAACGGTCGCGGGTCTCGACGATCATCCTGTCCAGCAGCAGGCGGAAGGAGTCGTCGACAACCGGTGACGGCTCTTTATAGCTTTCCAGCCAACGGCCCAGGATTGTCAGCACTAGAACCGTCTGCTCCCCCATGCGTCGATTCGAGCGCCAGAGTCGAAAGAGTGAGCCTTCGAGGTCCGTAGTCCGATCCAGATTCTCGACACCGTAGTGGGCGAGCGCTCGGCGCAGCTTGACGACGAATCCCGGTGGCAGATTCTCCGCCCTGGCGTCGATGTCGCGCAGATAGGTCTGGAAATACTCCGCGGCACTCAACCGCCCCCCGTCGTCGAGCTCGTCGCCGGCCGAATGGCGCCGGAACAGGGCGCAGATGTCGACGAAGATGGTAAGGATCTCCTCTTCGCGTGCCCGCATCTCCGGGTCGGCGGGCGGCATCCCCGCGCACAGCTCCTCGCGCTCTGAGACGAGCCGCCCAAGCTCGGAGGAATCGACATCAAAACCACGAATGACGCAGCGCAGCTCCCGGAGATTCGACCGACATTTCGATCTCAACGGCTCATCGTCGGTTGACGCCCGTCCCAACCCGGCGAACTGCACCCGATCGCCGGCAACACTCTTCTCCACCTCGGTGCCGGGCTCGATGACCATGAGCGCATCGCCGGCGCCCACCTGGATGTTCTCCATCACCATCAGCTTTCGCACCCTGCCGGAAAACTCGGCGACGATCGGCATCTCCATCTTCATCGCTTCGATGGTGGCGAGACGGTCACCCGGTTCCACCTCCTGCCCCTCCTCCACCGCCAGTGAGACCACCACCGCCGGGGCCGGAGAGCGAACGGTGCCGCCATGATCGCGAGAGATCCGATGGGGGACGCCATCGACCTCGACCAGATGGGTGAGGCCCTCGATGACCGAGAGGATGGCGTAGGTCCTCTCCCTTATGCTCAAACGTGACTGGGACCGGCCCAGAGCCTCCACGGTGATATCGACCCTCTGGTCATCGACGGAGATACGAAAGTGGCGAAGCCCGAGGCGGTTGACGACCAGCTCGCAGGTGTTGCCGCGGTAACGGAGCTCGACGGTGCGGCCGATCTTGTTGCTGACCTCGGGACGCCCCTTGCCGGCGGAGACCAGGAAACGAGCCTTCTCGATCTCGATCTCCATCTGATAGGCCTCGATGGCGGCCTGCAGCAGAGCCACATCCGCATGCCGGGCCGACAGATGTTCCCCTTGCTTGACCAGTCCGTCGAGCCAGCCGATGTCCACTTCGCCGCTTCTCACTTCCGGCCGATCCAGGAGCCCGAGGAGAAATCCCTTGTTGCTGGTGCCACCGCGAACCACGACCGCACTCTCGAGCAGAGCCCGATGCAGCCTGGCCAGGGCCTCCTCACGGTCGCGTCCATGGGTGATGATTTTGGCGATCATCGAGTCGAACTCGTGGGGCACCGCATCGCCTTCCTGCACTCCGGTGTCCACCCGAATACCCGGTCCGGTGGGGAGTCGAAACAGCTCCACCGTGCCGGGAGCCGGGGCAAAACCGGCTTCGGCGTCTTCTGCATTCAGACGCACCTCGATGGCGTGGCCGCTGCGCTGCGGTGGGCTTCCCTCGAGACGGCCACCCTGAGCGATGTCGATCTGCATCTTGACCAGGTCGAGACCGGTGGTCATCTCGGTCACCGGGTGCTCCACCTGGAGCCTGGCGTTTACCTCCATGAAGTGGAACGACCGGTCCCGCGGATCGAAGAGGAACTCCACCGTGCCGGCGTTCTCATAGCCCACCTCTCCCGCCAGCCGCACCGCAGCCTCCCGCAACTCTCGGTCCTCTTCTTGGGTGAGGACCGGCGACGGAGCCTCCTCGAGAATCTTCTGGTTCCTTCTCTGGATCGTGCAATCGCGAACACCCAGAGCCCAGACCGTGCCCTCGCTGTCACCGATGATCTGCACTTCCACATGCCGGGCACCGGCTATCAGTCGCTCGAGGAAGACGGTCGGCTCACCAAAGCTCTTGCGGGCCTCCGAGCGGGCACTCTCGAAGGCCGTTTCGAGCTCCTCCGCGGTGTGGACCTTGCGGATTCCGCGCCCTCCACCCCCGGCGGTGGCCTTGATCATCAACGGGTAGCCGAGGCGTGCCGCATGGTCGCGGGCCTCGTCCAGTGTCTCCACCGCCGCACCACTCCAGGCGGCTACCGGCACCCCGGCCCGCTCCGCCAACCGTTTGGAAGTGATCTTGTCGGCCAGACGGCGCATGACCTCCGGCCGCGGCCCGATAAAGACGACGCCCAGATCCCGGCAGAGATCGGCAAACCCGGCGTGCTCGGCGACAAAACCCCAGCCAACCCAAGCCGCCTCCGCCCTCGAATCGCGAAGGGCACTCTCGAGACGACCGTAGTCCAGGTATCCAACCTTGCGTCCCCCATCCCGCTCATCGACAAAGGTGGCGGGCCCGAGGTAGACCGCCTCGTCCGCTTCGCGCACAAACATCGCCCGGCGGTCCGCGTCGGTATAGAGCGCGATGGTCTGGAGATCGGCTCGATGTTCCTGACTGAACTCGCGGACAGCGTGGATCAGCCGCATGGCGGGCTCGCCGCGGTTGACGATCAACACACGCTGGAAGGTGCTGCTCATGGCTTTCGATCCAGTCTACGGATCGTGTTGGGGGGCCCTCAGGTCATTACCGCCCTGAGCGGCTCGAGTTGATCCTCGCCGACGGCGCCCGGCAGCTCGACCGTACGGTACCCGT
>CALILB010000342.1 GCA_938016625.1 uncultured bacterium
CGACGTACCAGTCGGCCCAGTGCTTCGGATCGTGAACCGTGTTGTAGACGGTCTCCAGGGGGGCGTGGATTTTTACGATTCGCTTCAGGTGTGACATGCTCTCTCTCCTTTCTCCAATCCTCTCCAGAGGAACGTGGCAAACGGTGTGCCACTTTGATGGTGCCCAACTCCACTCGACTAAACCACTGAATCTAAAGGACGTACCTGTCACGAGGAATGCCAGGCGCGAGAACTCCTAGTCCACTGGGCGTTGAATTCTTCAACGGTCTCTCGGGTTTCCATCAGGTTGTCAATAAACATCAGGGTCTGGCCGGTGATGAATTCTTCCCCGCCGGGTGTGCGGTTCTTCAACAAAATACCCTCTTCACACCACCCACAGATCGACCAGCCGACACGACTCTTCGTCGACAGCGACCCTTCACGTCAATACCCAGGTCGAGAGATCGTGCTGTAATAGCCTGTCGCGGGACTGAACATCTGCGAGAGCGGTGCCGTATTTTGATGGGAGCCCCACGGCACCACCCCAGTGGAGGAAACTTCCAAGTGAATCTCAAGCGTCTCTTCGCCTTGGCTCTGATGTTGACCGCCCCACTTGGCACCCTCAGAGCGCAGGAGCGGTTCTCCGACATGATCGCTGTGACCGAGGTGGAAGTCCCGGTGCGGGTTCTGGCCAGGGGCAAGCCGGTCGCCGGCCTGACGCGAGAGGATTTCGAGCTCTTCGACGGCGGGGTGTTACAGACGATCGTGGGTTTCGAGGAGCGCGAGCTGTGGACCGCCCGCGGTCAGCAGCCGAGCCCGGAGCTGGTCCCGGCCGGCCCCGACCCCACCAGCCGACGCCTATTGCTTCTGTTCGACTTCACTTTCTCCCGGCGGCAGCGTCTTGCCCGTGCCCTGCGCGACATCCGCCGCTCGCTCGACCAACAGCTGCAACCCACCGACCGGGTCGGCATCGCCACCTACGGCACGGTCTCGGGACTCAACCTGCTGGTCGGATTTACCAATGATCGAGACAAGGTCGACCTGGCCCTGGACGCGGTCCAGGCCATGCTGGATGCCAAGGGCAAACGCCAGCGAGAGATCCTGGGGCAGCTCCATGCCGCCCGCTTCTCCGATGCGGGTGGAACCGGAGGGTCCTCCACCTTTTCCACGCTGGCGGAAGAGCTCAGCCCGACCGCGGCTCTGGCCGTTCTCGCGGGTCCGGTGGAGTACGACGACAGCGAGGATGATGGTGTCATCATCCAGGAGAAGACTTCGTTCTTCGGACCGATCAAGGTGCGGGTGGAGGTGGACGTCACCGAGCCCATCAACACCGCGCAGGACGCCGTCGACAGCGTCGAAGATCTGGCCGCCGTCCGCGCCTTTGGCATCTCCCTGGCGGAGCTCGCCACCCTGCTCAAGAGCGTCGGCGGTCAGAAGGACATGATCCTGCTCTCAGAGGGCCTGGGCGGAGGTCTCTTCCAGGATGCCTACTCGTTGCATTACCTCGAGAAGATATCGAGGGCGTTCAAGGACGCGGGATGGACGCTGCACGGCATCGATGTCGGTGGGGTCCCGGGAATCGACGAATCGGGCTTTTCCGCCGACATGCTCTTGTACCTCGCCGACGGCACCGGCGGAGACCTGGTGGAGAACGTCAACGATTTCTCGGTCGCCACCGCCAGGGTCCTTCAACGCACCGGAATCGTCTATGTGTTGACCTTTCAACCGACCGCCGAGGGCGAGGAGGGCGAGTTTCACCCGCTCGAGGTCAGGCTCAAGAACCCACAAAAGGGTGTGAAGATCATTCATCGCCCCGGCTACTACACCGCGCGCTCGCTTGCCGATCGCGAGGCCTACGAGCAACGGGCCGACGCGGCCGAGTGGCTGCTGACCAACCTGGAGTCGAACGAGCTCGACGTCGAGGTCTTTGCCGAGTCGGTGACCGACCCGATGGGTGGCACCCGGGTGCCGGTGGCGGTCGAGCTGGGCGGCAAGACGCTGATGGACATCCGGACCAAGCACCGTTCCAAGCTCGAGCTCCAACTGGTTGTCCTCGACGCCGACTCCCAGATCCGGGAGATCTTGAACGGTGAAGAGAAGGTCGACTTCGACAAGTCCGGAGGTGTCCTCAACGCCGGTGGCGTCCGCTTTGTCGGCGAGCTGGGCCTGCCCCCCGGCGACTACCAGCTACGGGTCCTGGTGCGGTCGAGCCGCAGACCCGAAGTCTTTCTCGCCACCTATCCGCTGGCGGTCGGCCCCAATGCCGAGAACACCCTGCCACCGCCTCCCCCCGAAGTCGAGCGCACAGCCGAGAACTGGATCACCATCGAGACCGAACGGCGGTCGGCCTACTTTCAATAGGGGTGGCTCGGGTGCCTGCGGGAGGCCCCGAACGGACTCCCGTCACCACCACAGTGGAGCCCCGGCCGACACGGAGACCGGCCGCTTCAACTACGCCGTAATCCGCGTTGCGCTAGGGTTGTGTCGCTGGAGGGAATGATGCGGACAAGAGTGCTTTTTGTTGCGGTGCTGGTGGTTGTCGTGTCGGGTGTCGGGGTGCTTTTGGCCTGGGATCCGTTGCCGGTCAAGGACGACCCGCTGGTGCGGATGCCGGGGACCCAGCCACCTCCCGAGGGCTCGGTGCTGCTCGAGGACCCCGACGGCTGCACGCTGTGCCACGGCGGGCCTCCCGGAGGGGACTTCCCCGGCTTCAACTGGCAGGGCTCGATGATGGCGCAGGCGGCGAGAGATTTTCTCTTCTTCTCCTGTCTGGCGGTGGCCGCCCAGGATTCGATCTGGGCGATCGGTCGCCCCAACGCCACCGACATCTGTATCCGCTGTCACTCTCCGAAGGGCTGGCTCGAGGGGCGATCCGATCCCACCAACGCCTCGGAGCTCACCGACGCCGACTGGGATGGCGTCCAGTGCGACTTCTGCCATCGGATGTACGACCCCTTTTTCGAAACCACCCACGACGGCAGCCGTGAGGGGAACGACTGGCTCGACTACTGGGACGAGACCAACTCGAGCGACAGTCCATCGCAGGAGGCGGCCGATACGACCCGGGTGGCCGACGCGGTCGAGTCGGAGCCGATGGCGACCTTCAGCGGTGACGACTTCTTTGTCGACAACGAGCCCTTCAGCCCGGCCTGGGATGAAGCGGCGAGCGGCCAGTACTTTGTCTCCAGCGACAGTCGCAAGCGGGGACCCTTTGCCGATCTCTTTCCACCCCACGACAAGTACTACAGCCGATTTCACAAGTCGAAGTACTTCTGCTCCACCTGTCACGACGTCTCCAACCCGGTGCTGGCCAACTTCGGAGCCGATACCCAGCAACCTCTGCCCACCGACACGACCGCGGCCTATGCCTTCCTTCACGTCGAGCGCACCTTCTCCGAGTTCATGCTCTCGGCCTATGGCCAGCAGGGCGGCGCCCCCGGTATCGGCCCCTTCGCACCCGAAGTCTTCGAGACCTCCTACGCCAACAACTACATCGTCAAATGTCAGGACTGCCATCTGCCGGACGTACCGGGAACCGCGGGCCGAGCGGCGGAGCCCCCCCAACCCGGTGTCGAGCTCCCCGAGCACCCCCAGACCGGCAAGCCCCTCCACGACCTGACAGGGGGCAACGCCTGGGTACCCTGGGTGCTGGCCTCGACCGTGCCCGGCTCCCCCAACTACGACGCCACCAACGACGCCCTGCTCAACCAGGGAGCGGCGGTCTTGACCCTCGACCTCACCCAGGGTCTTGGGCTAGACCCGGTGGCGCTGCTGGCCGGGGCGGAGCGGGCGCGTCAGCAGCTCGAGCTGGCCGCCGTCATCGATGGGCTGTCCTACGACCGGTCGACCGGAACCCTCTCCTTCCGCCTCCAGAATCAGACTGGACACAAACTGATCTCCGGCTTCCCCGAGGGCCGCCGGATGTTCATCAACCTCAAGGCCTACTCGGCACGTGGGCGTCTGGTCTACGAAATCAACCCCTACGACTACGCCGCGGGAACACTGAAGGGGCTCGGTTACCCCTATGGCGGTGGGCTCCCGACCCCAAGGCCACTCAGGCGACTCCGTGAGGACCATGTGGACGAGCTCGTCTACCAGATGCACCACTCGAGCAGTCTCACCGGTGAGACCGAGACCTTCCACTTCGCCCTCGCCGACAGTCGCTACAAGGACAACCGCATTCCACCAAAGGGGTTTCGCATCGCCGAGGCCGGGGAGCGACTGGTGGAGCCGGTGTGGCAGGGCCAGATCACCCCGGGCTACTTCACCGCCGCCGAATATGCCGGTGGTTACGACGAAGTCACCCTCACCATCCCACGGGGCGCCAGCCAGATCGAAGTCGGCCTCTACTACCAGACCACCAGCCGCGAGTACATCGAGTTTCTACGCAACGAGATCCGGGGAGACGGCCACCTGACGCTGGCGAGCCCCACCCCCTCCGGTGAGCCCGAGGCCTACGTGATCCAGACCGATCCGTTCTTCGACCAACTCGCCGCCTGGGGCGATACCCTCTGGCAGCTGTGGACCCACAACATGGATGTGCCCGGTGCGGCACCGATCCTCATGACCCGGGCCACGGTAAACGCAGCCGACGACTGCACCGTTCCCGCACCACGGCTGCTCTCGGCGGTACCGGGCGATGCTGAGATCACCCTAGCCTGGACCGACGAGCACACCGCCGATCCGTCGGTGGCGGGCTACAAGGTCTACACCACCCGATCGACCCGCCAAACACCGAACGCCACCGATGTCGGCCTGGTCACTACCTACACCGACACCGAGCTCGTCAACGGCAAGCAGTACTGCTACCGGGTGACGGCCTACGACGAGACCGGCTGCGAGTCGGGTTTCAAGAAGCGACTCTGCGCGGTGCCAACCGCCGACTAGCTCGCAACCGCCCCGGCCGGTACGGAGGCCGGCCGCTTCAGTAGGCGGGGAGACCGGCCGGATCAGTCGGCGGGAGGCCGGCCGCTTCGTTTTTGGGACTGTGACAGGCCCCGCGTCGTCAGGTGTGGTCCGCGTCGGTGTCGGACTCGACGCTGCGCACGATGTCGAGGATCTCGTGCTCTTCGAGCAGGCGGCTGGACTTCTTGGCCGCATTAAGGACCGCACGTACCACCTCGGGCGAGGCGGCCAGCTCGCGCGACCTCAGGTAGTAGGTGACGTTGGAGCCACCCGACATGGGTCCGATCTCGATCTCCTGGTTGCGACCGATCCAACTTGCGGGCACCCCCGAGTAGACCCGATCGGCGAGCCAGGCGTCCCCCTTGCGCTCCGCCTTGATGACCGCCGCGGCATGCACCCCGGTGGCGGTACGAAAGGCGTCACGCCCGATGATCGGGGTGTTGACGTTGATGGGGACGCCGGTGGCGCTGCCGGCCAGGTCGACATACTCCGGCAGACAGGTGAGATCGTCGTCACGCAGGCCCAAGAGCTTCAAATTGACCAGCAGCTGCTCCATCGGTGTGTTGCCGACGCGCTCGCCGATGCCGAGCGCCGTACCGTGTACCCGGGTCGCCCCGGCCTGGACCGCCGCCAGGGTATTGGCGACGTCGAGACCACGATCGCGATGGCCGTGCCAGTCGATGCCAATGTCGAGCCCCAGCTCCTCCACCAGCCCCTTGACCCAGGCCACCAGATTCATCACCCCTTCCGGCACCGCGGCACCCACGGTGTCGCAGAGACAGAAGCGCTGGGCACCGGCATCGGCCGCCGCCGACAGCAGGATCTTCAGATGCTCTGGTGAGGAGCGTACCGTGTCCTCGGTCACGTACATCACCGGCAGCCCCTCCCCCACCGCAAACTCCACCGCTTCGCGCGTGTGCCGCAGGATGTGCTCGACATCCCACTCTTCGGCGTACTGACGGATGGGGCTGGAGCCGATAAAGACACAGGCCTCGATCGGAACACCGGTCTTCTGAGACACCTCGGCGATGGGCTGGATGTCCACCATCATCGTGCGGGCGGCGCAGTTGGGTCGGATGGCGAGCCCCTCGTCGGCGATCTCGCGGCAGAGCCGGGTGACCGCCTCCAGCTGTCTCGGCCCGGCACCCGGTAGCCCCACATCGGCGGTCTCGATGCCCAACCGGTCCATGAGGTGGAGGAGCTCCACCTTGGTCTCCAAGGGGGGATCGATCACCGAGGGGCTCTGTAGCCCGTCGCGCAGGGTCTCGTCATCGAGCATCACATGGCCCGGCCACTCGGCCCGCCGGGGGCCGGACTCGGCCCAGTCGTAGATCAGCTCGGTCTCTCGCGGCTGGCTCACGGCTCTCAGCTCTTCATGGAACGGAGATTGCGGCCGAACTCTTCGGCCTGGTCGAGAAGCTCCTGGGCGCCCTCTTCGTCCCCTTCCGCTCGGCGGACCATCGCCAGATGGTAGATGCTGCTCACTTCCCCAACGGCCTCGTCCAGGCTGCGCTGGAACGATCTCTTTGCCTCCTCCGGCTCGCCGCGCCGCTCATGGAGCACCCCGATGTGGTAGTTGGCCATCAGAAACTCGGGTGTCAGCGTCCTGGCCTTCTCGAAGTGCTCTAGGGCGGCCCTGAGCCGTCCACCGTGGTACAACGCCAGCGCCAGTCGGTAGTGGGCCGCGTTGTAGTGCGGGTCTATCTTCAGACACCGCTGAAAGGCCCGGATCGCCTCCCGCATGTTGCCCCGGTAGTACCAGGCTACACCGAGATCGTAGTAGCCGAGGACGAATTCGGGTGCTCCCTCCACCGCCTTCTGATAGCGCTCGATCGCCTGGTCGAGAGTCCCCTGGTGGAAGTAGAGGGTCCCCAGCAGGTGGTTGGCGAGCACATGATCGGGATCCTCCTCCAACACCCGCTCGAGCTCACGCCGTGCTTGTTTGGCCTCTCCACCCTTCTCATGCACCAGCGACAGCAGCAGCCTGTGATCCACGAAGGCATCGCGCAGGAACATGCCGCATTCGGCGCAGAACTTGTCCTCGGCCGCCGCCACCCGGCCACAGCGCGAGCACCGCATCGATCTATCCTGTTCCTTCTCACCCATGGTTCTTCTCTCCTCTCAATCCAGCGGTGCGGTGGGATCGACCGGGCACTCGAGACAGACTCTCTCGGCCGGACCAAAGCCTTCACTTTTGAAGAAGCCCAACAGCTCGAAGTCGTGCCAGGCCACCTCCGTCCTCAGGGTCTGAATATGAAGCGCGCCCAGATTCAGTCTCAGCTGTCGCATGAGCGCCTTGCCGACGGACTTGCCACGACGCTCCGGGTGAACACCGATGGCGTCGATCGAAGCCGAAGGCTCCACCAGACCGTACTCGCCGTAGTAGAGAGAGACGACAAGAAAGCCGACCACCGCGCCCTCCAGCTCTGCGACCAGCGAAATCTGTAGCGCCGCATCCTTGAGGGCTCGCTGGATCATCAGTTCGAAATACTGCGGTCGCCGCCGACCGGAGGCGACCGCATCGATGGCCACCACTCGGTCCAGATCGTCCTCACGCATGGTCCGCACGACGATCGCGTCGGTCTCCAATACACCCGGCTCGCCGCTTACTTCTGTCGCCATGTCGTTGCTCCTCTTGGACTAGGATGCTTTACGTCTTGCCAAGACACGGTGTCGGTAGGCGCCCCACAGGGCCGCGCCCAGGGCACCAGCATAGATCGAATCGACGTGGGTGTGGATCTCCAGCTCCATCCCGTCGGCCGCGACCAGCTCGCGCATCGTTTCTACCAGACCGACATCCGAGGCGAGACCACCGGTGATGGCCACGTGCTTCTCGGCACCGATCGCACGCAACAGCTTCATGTAGCGCCCCGCCATCGACAGGTGGATCCCCTTGAGTATGTCGGCGGTCGCGATTCCGCGGCTGACCATGTTGATGACGTCGGTCTCCGCCAGCACCGCACAGATGCTCGACACCTGCTCGGGAGTTTTGGCGGCAAGCGACAGCTGTCCCACCTCTTCGAGGGCCACCCCCAGGTAGCGGGCCACGTTCTCCAGAAACTGCCCCGAGCCCGATGCACACTGGCTGGTCATGCGGTATCCCAGCACTCGGCTGCGCTCATCGATTCGCATGGCTCGCGCGTGCAGCGCCCCGACGTCGAGCACCGCTCTGGCTGCGGGCACGAGAAAGATGGCGCCACGGGCATGAGTGGTCATGCCATAGAAGTGGCCGCGCCGGAAATCCACCAGCTCCCCTTCGCCGGTGCTGGCCACATAGGCGACCTCGTCGGGCTCGACCCCGGCCTCTTCCAGCGCTGTTGGGTAGCTCTCATCGATCACCTTGCGCAAGTCCCGTCGCCGGATGCGATCGGCACGCAGGGCCAGGACCTCCGCGCTGGCGTTGTCGGCTGTGCGCACTACAGCGATCTTGACGGCGCTCGAGCCCACATCGAGACCGGTGGTGACGAGCTCGTGGGCGGTCGACGTTTTGGCCGCGGCGTGTGCAGTCATGTCAGGCCGCCTTCTCCAGACCCTGGCGGGCAAAAAGGGCCGCTCCCAGGGCGCCGGTGTAGATCGAGTCGGGCGAGATGTTGAGCGTGCGCTCGCCGTAGTTCTCGCTGATGAGAAGCGTCAAGGCATCGACCGCCGCCGGGTTGCGAGCGACACCACCGGTAAAAGTGAACTCCTCTTCCACCCCCCCCGAGCGGGCCAACAGCGACATGGCCCGCAGGATAATGGCGCGATGGAGACCGGCCAGGATGTCTTCACGTCTCTGCCCCAGCGACAGGCGCTCGCGAAGCTCCGCACCGGCAAAAACCGTACAGGTGCTCGAGATCTTGACATGAGCCTCCGACTGCTGCGCCAGGGGACCCAGCTCGTGGACACCCAGGCTCATCTCGTCGGCGATATAGCCCAGATAGCGGCCGCAACCGGCGGCGCAACGATCGTTCATCTGGAAGCTGGTGACGATGCCGTTGTCGTCGACCTGGATGGCCTTGGTGTCCTGACCGCCGATGTCGAGCACGGTACGGGTCGCCGGAAACATGGTGTGCGCACCGAGACCGTGGCAGAGGATCTCGCTGCGGATCTGTTCCTTGGGAAAGGGCAGACGCTGTCTGCCGTAGCCGGTGCCCACGGTCGCCACCTCGTCGAGACGGGTCGCCGCCGCCTCTTGGACCGCCTCCTTCAAGCCGCCGGCCTCGTCCTTCATCCCCGACTCCACCTTGGCGAGGGTCGCCTCCATGGCGCTGTCGACAACCTGGTCGAGGCTCCCTTCGCCGACGGTGTTCTCGACCGGCAGGATGGCCTGGTCGAACAGCCCGCTCAGGACCTCGAAAGTGATCCCCTTGGGGTCGCTGGCTTCCTCCGCCAGATGCATGAAATCCTCGGCCGCGAGATCGCGAAAGAAGTCGCTCTTGCGCACGCTCAGGGCGCCAAAGTGTCCATTGGCCCGCTCGGCCATTCGCTCGAGCAGGCTTTCGAGCGTTCGGTCGAGCGCCTCCCGGTACGCCACATGTCTGGGGGCCGCGGCGGCTTCGTGTAGAGCCTCACCCAGCCGCTCCAACTGCTGGAGATGATGCTGGAGTCGGAAGTTGCGCGCCAGGAGCGGCAGGAAACGCTCCTCGACGCCGGCCAGCTCCGGATGACGATCGAGGGCATCCCTGACCAGGGTGAACCGGGCCTGGACAAAGGCCTCTTCGCGGGCAATCTGGCTGGCCACCTCGTAGTTGCTGCGGCTATTGGTGATGCCGCGACCGATGACACCGGAGGACTCGTCCAGAATCACCGCCTTGGTGGTGGTGGAGCCCAGATCGACGCCGATAC
>CALILB010000343.1 GCA_938016625.1 uncultured bacterium
TTGTGAAACTCGGGCTTGGCCTTCACCAGTTGGCGGTTGACCCAGGCGAGTGCCTCGTTCTCACTGAACGCAAAGGGGTAGTGGACCGGCTCTGTGATGGTGAAGTCGGCGTTGCCGCGCACACTGTTGAGATGGGTTATCGAGTGACAGACCGTACAGGTGATGCCCGCATGGGCCGTCGGGTCGTTGACATCGTCGAACTCGGGATCGTCGAACTTGCCACTGAAGAAGGGGACCGGATCGTGGCATCCGGCACAGAACCTCGAGGCCTGGACATCGCCGTCGCGCTCCAGAGCAACCTGTCTGGTCTCCCGCACCGAAAAGAGATAGGGCGGGTTGTTGAACGAGCTAAAGCGGTGGGCACTGACCTCCCAGAGCTTGTGACTGTCCTCGTGGCACTCCTTGCAGTACGCGTCGTTCATCAGGACCTGGGCCGGGATGAAGTCACCGGTCGCCGTCCGGGCGAGTGAAGGAAAGAAATACTGCTCGCCGCTCTCCGGCCCCGCCACGTTCCATCGGCGTGGATCCTGAGCCTGGATGACCAGCAGGATGCCTGCAAACACTGCGGCCACCACCGCCCAGCGGCGACCGAGCCGCCAGTCGATCCGTCGGCCCACCAGGCGGTGGAGGACAAACAGCCAACCGGCGACCAGCGGGCAGAGGACGTGAGCCCAGTAGGCCAGCGAGCGAATGGCGGGATCCTTGACGACGATGACCCCTTCGATGCGGGTCAGCACGATGCCGCTGGCCAGGATCGTCAGCGCCACGGCGTAGAGGGCGTAGCCTACCCAGACGGCACGGCGATTCGGGCGGTTGTAGGCGTTGCGGATGTGGAAGATGCCAAAGAAGACCACCGGCAGGATAATGAGCAGCCCGAGCGACAGGTGGACCAGAAACATGACCAGATAGAACCAGTTCTGGTAGGTCGTCCCGGTCATCCACTCGAGAAAGGTGACCCCGGCCAGGTAGGTGGCGTTGACCGCCAGCAGCGCAAAGAGACCGAAGAGAACGGCCAGGAGCTTCTCGAGCCGTGGTCCAACGGCCGGTAAGTACTTGCGTCGACTAAGGTTAGCCACGCCGGGCGGGCGATCTCGCGGGTCGGTCGAAGCGGACATTTCGTTTCAGGTAGAAGCCTTGCCGGCAGCCTCTCGCCGGCGGGGTCGTGAGTCTATCGCCTCTCGATGAATTTACCGTCGTGGCTTGCCAAAGCACTGGACCCAAAGGATGCGGTAGCCGTCGGCCGTCTCGCCGATGGCGACACCAAAGCCGGCCTCGCGGAATATTGGGCTCAGGATGTTCTCCCGATGCGCCTTGCTCTCCATCCATCCCCGCATGACCTCGTCGACCGATTCGGCCCCGTCGGCCAGATTCTCGCCGGCGGTGCGCCCGCGATAGCCCTCGGCCTGGGCTCGATCCATGACCGTGGTGCCCTCGGGTGATTTGTGGTCGTAGAAGCCACGAGCCAACATGTCTTCCGCGTAACCCTGCGCCGTGCGACTGAGCTGGTGCTGCAAACGTAGAAGGGGCACGCGGGCCTTGCGGCGCTCCGCGTTGACCCTGTCGAGAAGCTCTGCGCGGACCGTGCTCAGATCCTCGAGATCGGCAACGATGGGGGAGTAGTAGTCGTCGAACGTCAGCCCGGCGATCAGGTAATAGAGCGGTGTTTTGTCGACCTCGGCGATCCCGATGCCGAGATCGCGGAACTGACTGGCGAGCAGGGTTTCGAGGGTCTCGGGTGAGTCTCTGCCCCAGCGCTCGAGGATGAGATGGGGATCGCCGGCGGACTGCGCCATGGCCTCGACAAAAGCCTTGGCCTCGTATCCCGAGTCGGCCAGCAGGGCGGCCGTCTCTTCGCCGCTGCGGTCTGGATCCTCCAGCCTTCCGGTGTCGAGCAAATTGTCGAGCAGGCTCTGGGTGGCAATGACGAGCGAGCTCGAGAGCTGCAATGGTGCGCTTTCCCTTTGCGCTCGAAGTGCGTTCAGCGACGCGAGAAAGGCCTCCGCTGCCCCATTTTCGGCGGCGGGGGAGGCCACCGTCGCAAAGACACAGACGAGCAGGACCACCAGCGGAAGCCGCTGGCCCTGCCGGGCTCGACTTTTTCTGGTCTGTGGATCGGTGGCCGGAGTCACAGACTTCAGCGATCGGCCCTCTGGTAATCACTGGGGAGCGGCGTCGGCTGGTGGAGCACGTCATCGCCTTCGGCGACGAATTCCTCTACCTTGCGAGCATGGGCGCGGATCAGCTCTGCCACTCCCTCGTCATCCGAGGTCTCGACGACCTCCACTCCGTTATCGAGTTCGGTGATGGTGATGCGGATCTCATGACGCCGGTCGAAGATCTCGGCAAACAGCGGATCCCAATTGCGGATCCGGCCACCCGATTCGAGCAGCGCCGCCATCTCGGTGACGTGCCGCTGCAATACCGGAACGAGCTCCGGATCGGTGGTCGTAGTAGTGGTCTTGACACCGCCCGGAATCTCTTCGACAACCCTCGCGATATCGTCATGGGCGTCGATCAGCGTCCACATCGCCTGCATCTCGCTAGGAGGTCCGCCCCTGCCACCGGCGCCACGCGGGCCCCAGCCGCGGCCGTGGTGACGGCCGTGATGGTGATGGTGGCCCTTGCAGCAGTCCTGGTAGGGGCAATCGGTGCAGTTGGTGGCCGTGTGCATCTCGCCGCAGCAAGGGCAACGGACCGTGTCGGAGGCTTCCGGCGGGTTCGCAGGGGCAGCATCCCGCCCACCTTCTTGCGTCAGCCCGAGGAGGACCGTCGACAGACCGAGCGCAAGCATCACAACCAGCATCGTCGGCAGGGCAACATTTCGATGTGCATTTGCGATACTCATAAACGTCTCCTCCTTTAGGGATGATTTTACCGACTAAACTGCCAAAAGGAGGTACTTCAGTGAAAAGCCCGCATCGTGGTTTGGCGGCCCTGGCCCTTGCCCTGGTTCTGGCGTTTGGCGTGGCTTGCTCGGAGTCCAGCGGTGATGCGCTG
>CALILB010000344.1 GCA_938016625.1 uncultured bacterium
CGCCGACGGGCGTGCCGCTACCGGACGCTTTGCTTCGCCGATGAGGTTAATTTTGATCATGACAAATCAGTCCCCGACTTTGCGCACACCGAGGCCAATCGAGACCGCGAGCATCGGTGCGATCGAGTGCAACCACTGCGAATCGAAATCACTTTCCTTGAAGTGGATCCGTCGCAGGGGATTCATCAACTCGGCTCTGACGCCGAATCGCTCTTGCAGAATCGGCAGCAGGTTCGGGGTCTGCGCACAGCCCCCGGATAGAACGAGCTCGCTGACCGCCTCGGAGTCGGCGGTGGCGGCAAAGAAGTCGAATGTCTTCTGGATCTCGGAAGCCATCTCGGTCGACACCGCATCGAGCACCGCTCGAGCCTCGGCTGGAGAGCATCCTTCGACCTGCTCGCCCCGCTTGGCTCGCTCGGCAAACTCGAAGGACAGGTTGTACTCTCGCTGGAGCGCTTCGCTGAAATGGTTTCCACCAAATGAGATGTCGCGCCAGAACACGCTGGTGCCGCGAGCCAGGACGTTGATGGTGGTTACCGCGGCGCCCATGTTGACGAGAGCAACGACGCTTTCCGGATTGATGTCGTAGTTGATCTCGTAGGCGTTCTGCACGGCGAAGGCATCGAGGTCGACGATGGCCGGGCTCTTGCCGCACTGACTGATCACCGACACATAGTCGTTGACCTTGTCTCTCTTTACCGCGACCAGCAACACCTCCATGGTGTCCCGGCCGAGGTCGCCCTCGGACAGAATCACGTAGTCGAGTCGGACATCGTTGATGTCGAACGGAATGTACTGCTCCGCTTCCCACTGGATCGACTCGTCCAACTCCTCGGGCGGCATGGACGGTACCTGGATCTTCTTGATGATGACCGAGTGACCGGAAACCGAGGTGGCGAAATTCGCCGCCTTGGCTCCCGTCTCATCGGTCAGTTTTTGGATGGCGTCTACGACGAGCGAGGAGTCCATGATCGAGCCGTCGACGATGGCCTCTGGTGAGAGAGGCTCGACGCCCACACGCTCGAGGCTGTACTCGGCGCCCTTGCGTTCCTTTAGCTCCACGAGCTTGACGGCGGAGCTACCGATATCAAGACCCACAACTCCTTTGGAGCGAGACCAGAACACGACTAGCTGGAACCCCCTGAATTCATAGTGTTTATGCTAGTTTGCAAGCAAAAACTTAAAGCATTGCTGCAACTTAGCAGGCTAAAAAACGCGCTGTCAAGGGACGAGTCCACAGGTTGCAGCGGAATCGGCGACGCGCCATCGAAATGACCGGCTACCGACACCTTGGTCGACCGACTCTTATCGCGCCCCGCCCCCCACTCTCTGTGTGTGCTTCGGTTGTCCATTCCCTCCGTTCCTCTTGGAGACATTCGCAGCATCTGCTAACCTAGGCGACCCTATTTAGTCATGTCAAGGAGATAAGTAACTATGGCAAAGGAGTGCGCAATCTGCAGCAAGAAGACCATCACTGGACGGAGCATCAGTCACGCTCACAACGTTTCCGCCCGAACGTGGTCACCCAACTTGCAGCGTGTCCGAGCCGTGGTCGATGGCGAGACCAAAAGGATCTGGGTCTGCACCCGTTGTCTGCGTAGCGGTAAGGTGCAGAAACCCCCGGCTCGAAACTGGAAGCCCGACCAAGCCGAGGCTTAGACTCACACCCAATCTCGACACCAACTCGAACACGATCGATCCCGAGCTCAGCTTTTGCTGTCTGCACCGGACACCGATGCCATACGTCGGTCGACGTGCAGAACACCGGGCAGGGCTTGCAGGCTCTCGTGCAGCTTCTGCAGATGCCTGCGGTCACGGACTTCGATCATGACCTCGATCAGACCGCGACCCGAGTCTTCGGTGTCGGCTTCGATGTGGCGGATGTTGCAGTGATGTTTGGCGATCGCTTCGGTGAGGCGTGCCAGCATGCCCGGCTGGTCCTCCGTCTCGATCGATAGCACGACCGGATAGAGCTCCTGGCTCTTGCGCTCCCACTCGACCTCGATCTCTCGCTCGGGGTGATAGAGAAGATTCTTGACATTGGGACAATCCGCCGAATGGACGGAGACGCCACGGCCGCGTGTGATGTAGCCGACGATCTCTTCTCCCGGTAGCGGGCTGCAACATTTGGCCAGATAGGTCAGCAGATCACCCTGCCCCTTGACGCGGATGGCCCCGGTGTCGAAGGGCAGGATCTTGGTGACCGCGCGCCTGAGGGCGCCGGGGATCTCTTCCACCGTCGCCAACTGAGCTTCGCTCAGCACCCGGTCGATCACGAAGCGCACCTGGGTCTTGCCAAAGCCGATCGAGCTGTACAAGTCCTCTATCTTGGAGAAGCCCTCGCTGGTCAGATAGTCGGCAAGCGCCGGGCTGTCGATGATCTTCTTGGGCGTCACCTTGTACTTCTTGAGCTCGCGCTCCACCACCCGTTGCCCGATCTCCATGGCCCGATTCTTTTGCTCCGTGTTGAGCCACTGACGGATCTTGTTCTTGGCCCGCGATGTCCCCA
>CALILB010000345.1 GCA_938016625.1 uncultured bacterium
CGGTCTTCAGATTGTTAACGGTGAACATCGTCGCCCCGCCGAAGGTGGCTCCGGTCGACAGGCCGTAGACGATGTTCGGGTCGCCGGGCTTCGGGATCGCCCGGCCCGTCTCGCCGTTGCCGATGTAGTCGGTCATGTGCAGGGGGATGCCGCCCCAACGGGAGGCGCTCGGAATGCTGTAGGTCAGCAGGTCCTGGGCATTGCCATAGACCCGATAGGGGAATTGATCGTCGGTGTCGACGCGGTAGAACTGCACGCCGCTCTGGTTGGCGAAGCTCGACCAGGTCTTGCCGCCGGTGAGGGTGACCGCGGTGCCGCCATCGCAGGTGGCGATCATGCGCATGGGATCCTTCGGGTCGATCCAGATGTCCTGGAAGTCGTCCTTGGCGCTCGGCTCGAGGATCCAGGTCTTGCCGGCGTCCGGGCTGCGCCAGAGCTTGTTGGCGGGCGACCAGAGCTCGTCGGCGTTGCTCGGATTGGCGTAGATATGGGTGAAGTAGAAAGGCCGAGCCGTGATATTGGCGTCGGCGCTCACGAACTCCCAGGTTTCGCCGAGGTCGTCGGAGCGGTAGAGGCCGGTTTGGGTCGCCGAGTCGACCAGGGCGTAGACGCGGTTCGGGTCCGCCGCGGACATGGTCAGGCCGATGCGGCCCGTGTCCCCTTCCGGAAGACCCGGCATGGCCGTGATCTCTTCCCAGGTATCGCCGCCGTCCCGGGTGCGCCAGATGCCACCGTCGGGACCGCCGAAGAAGGAGCCCCAGGCCTTGCGCTCGAAGGTCCAGAGCGCGGCGAAGAGGACATTCGGGTCGCCGGGGCTCATGACGAGGTCGATCGCGCCGGTGAGATTGTTCTGATAGAGAACCTTTTCCCAGGTCTTGCCGCCGTCCTTCGTGCGGAAAACGCCGCGATCTTCCGTGGGGCCGAAGGCGTGGCCCATGGAGGCGACATAGACGAGATCCGGATTGCCGGGATGGATGCGCACCCGGGCGATATGCAGGGAGTCCTCGAGCCCAATGTGCTCCCAGGTCTCACCGCCGTCGATGGTCTTGTACATCCCGTCGCCCCAGGAGACGCTCTGGCGTAACTGCGGCTCACCCAGACCGACGTACATGATGTCGGGGTTCTTCTCATAGAGCGCCATGGCACCCACCGAGGCGTAGTTGAACTGCCCCTCGCCGACGGGAATCCAGTAGGTGCCCGCGTCCTCGGTCTTCCATAGACCGCCCGACGAATGACCAAAGTAGAAGACGTTGCGATCAGTCGGATGGCCTACGACGGTTGTTCCCCGGCCGCCGTTGAACGGTCCTATGTTGCGCCATTCGAGCGCCTGGATCTGGGTCTCGAAGTCTCCGCCCTGAGCCAGTGCATTCGCTGTTGGCAGATGTCCAAGAACCGCAAGTGTGAGAGTGAGCAGTGCAATCCTGGCAAGGATCCATTTCATCTTCTATCTCTCCTGAAGCTCGGCCGGGGTGCCGATACGCACCCGACCTTTTGATCGTTGTCCGTAAGACAGAGGCCTGATATTAGGTCCGGACCCCATTGCGCTGCTTGACTTTTCGTGCCACGCTAGCCCTATGGCCGGAAAACCCGGAACTGGAGCGCCGAAGCCGGCGATTCCGCTGGTGAACATTGCCTGGATTCACCCCTTTCTCGAGATTCTCGCGGAGGTCGGCGCACCCTACGATCAGATTCTGAGAAAGGCCAACCTCCCCACCCTGGCGGTCGACGATGGCTCGGCCCTGGTGCCGACAGACAAGGTCTATCGGTTTGTCTACCTGGCGGCGCAAGCCAGTCGCCTGCCCGACCTGGGTCTTCGCGCGGGGTGCAGAGTGGATATCGAGCCCATGCTGCCGACACCCGAGCACTATTGGAGTCGGCCGGGCGTCTTTCGAACCCTCGAGAGCTTTATCAACGTCAATCTCGAAAGCAGCACGAGCTCCGAGGTGTGGATCGAAGCCGGATCCGACAAAGAGAGGACGCTCGAGCTCTTCTACAGCGGCACCTTCGGCGGGGAGCATCCGGCATTCCCCATCGTCGAGCAGTTCATGATCGCCCTCATGGTGAGGTTTGTACGGGCCGCAGTGGGCCCCGGTTGGAATCCCAGACGGGTCGATCTGCGCGCCGACTCGATACCGCAGAGAGCGATCGAGGAGCTCGTGGGCGAGGCCGAAGTCAGGTGTGCTCAGACCAGGACGTCGCTCCTGTTTCCCAGTAGAAGCCTGGTGACCCGAGTCGAGCCCTTTCCCGAGCCCGACTCCTATGTCTGGAAGCGTCACCGCGAATCGCTCGAGAAATGGAAGCAGGGCGACGAGCTGGCCGCTTCTCTGCGCCTGGTCCTGGGATCCTACCTGCCCGATGGGTCGCCGGGCATCTCACTTGCCGCCAAGCTGGCCGGAACCACCGTCCGCACTTTGCAGCGCCGCCTGGCGGCGCAGAACACGACCTACACCCAGCTTCTCGACGAGCTGCGGCACGATCTCGCGATCTATCTGCTCAGAGATCCGAAACGAGAAGCCGCCGATATCAGCCGTGAGCTGGGATATCGCGACCCCGCGATCCTTACTCGCGCGTTTCGACGTTGGACGGGTCAGACTCCCAGCCAATACAGGCTGACTCTCCGCTCCTGAGTACCTTGGCCGACCCACGCCCTTGAGAAAGAAGACTAGTTGTCCTCTGATTTGGAATTGGGTCTTTGAAGGTGCAGCCTAGATCGACAGCTCGAGCTCGGACCCGAGTGCTTCTGCCCACTCCCGAACGAACTTTACGGTCGGGTTGCTGTCCCAACGCTCGGCTTGAGCGATGGCCTGTTGCGAGCAGTTGAGCCTGTCGCCCATCTCTTGCTGGGTAAGACCCGCCTCCTCGCGGGCGCTACGCAGCAGGTAGCCCGCGGGGCTTTCCTCCCACGGCGGTAGCGAGCCCCAGCGGCGGAGGGTCTTCCATTCCAGATAGCTTCGAGGTCTTCGCCGTCGAAGCCGGGCTGGAAGTCGTTCGGGACGACGCGGCAGAGGGGACACATAAGTCTTCATTGGTTGTCCTTCAATGCCCGACGGGCCCATTCATCCAACTCTTGGGCCGACGGCTCGCTGCCGGTGAGTCGGTCCACGAACTCTTCGAGAGCGGCCAGTGCCGGAGAAACTCCCTTGGATTCTGCAATCTGGCGGAGTCGATCCGGTTCGATCTTGCCCGCTGACCCCTGGATGAGCCGGACCGCGTTGACGGCGTCGATTTCGGAGTCCCAGAACTGCCAAGCCGCCAGGCGATCGACGATCAGCTCTTCGAGACCAATCACCACGACCGAGTACTCTCCCACCTCGATGACGGCCGCGCTCTCACCCTCCTCTAGATGAGCGCTGGGGAATTCGAGGAACAACTGGTGTTCCTCATGAATCCAGTGCCTGCCTTGCCGCCGAAAGCCAACTGCCTCGAGCCGGCGCTCTTCGTCCTCCCCCAGTGTGCCCACGAAGTCGAGATCGCCGGTCCGATAGGCGCCGCCCGAATAGAGCTCGACAGCTCCGCCGCCAACCAGGACCGGCTTTTTCTCAGCCGGCGGGACCAGCGACTGGAGCCACGCCGCAAGCGCAGCGACCCGCGTGGGCCCCTCATCGAGAGCGACGGCTTTCAGAAAGATCTCATCGGTCACAATATATAGATTGTATCAGAAAAACCAAACGACCTCACCTATTCGCCTGCCTCACCTTGCCGCAACAGAGTCCAATCAGCTTTCTAAACCGGAATTAGGCGATTATGAATATATGTTATGCTATGCGTATGAGAACGTCTATCTCACTCGATGACCGGCTCGCGGAGCGCGTCCGAAGAAAGGCCAACGATGAAGGGCTCAGTGTCAGCGCCTTAATCGCCCGGATCCTCGATGACGCCCTGAAGCGACAAGACCGGCAACCCGAACCCGCCTTTCGGCTGGTAACGGTTGGTGGCGAGGGGACCTACCCCGGGGTCGATCTCGACCGGCCTCGCACTCTGCTGGTCGCCGAGGACGAGGCGCGCTACGGCTCGGGGGGGGACGACTCCTGATGCTCCTGCCGGACGTAAACGTCCTCATCTACGCCCATCGTGAGGACTCGACACCGGACCATGCTCACTATGCCCGATGGCTGACCGATCTGGCCACCGGTCGCGAGCCGTTCGCTCTCTCTGTCTTGAGTCTTGCCGGTCTGGTGCGGATCGTCACGAACCCGAAAATCTTTCGAAAGCCGTCGACGCTCGATCAGGCCTTCGACTTCGTTGTCGAGCTACGGCGGCGCCCTCGAGCCCGCATTGTCGGTCCCGGTCCAGATCACCTCTCTATCTTCGAGGAGCTCTGCCGGCGCGCCTCAGCGACCGGAAAGCTCGTGGCGGACGCGCAGCACGCGGCAGTAGCCATCGAGCATGGGTGCACGCTGGTGACTACCGACGCCGATTTCGATCGCTTTCCCGATCTCCGTTGGCAGCACCCGTTGCGGCCCGATCGCTAGCCCTGTGACCTCCACACCCAGACGCGAATCCGCTGCGCGGCTCGATTTCAGTGCTCCTGCACCCAGGCGGTGAGGCCCCGTTCGTCGTCGGTGCCGGGGATGGTGTTGTCAAGGGTCAAGGCGCACAACGCGCCGACAGCCATGCCGGTGCGGCCCAGGGTGTTGACGACGTCGGCCAGCCACTGGGGCGCGAAGGTGACCGGTTGGGTGGCGAAGTATTCGGGGAGCGAGAGCCCCATGAACAGCGAGAAACCCAGGATGAAGAGATTGCGCGCCGAGTTGAGGTCGATGAACTGGAGGTTGGAGAGGCCGACCGAGGCGATCATGCCGAACATGGTGCAGTACATGCCGCCGACGATGGGGCGGGGGATGGTGGTAAACAGCGCTCCGAACTTGCCGAACATGGCGAGGACGATCATCAGCCCGGCACCGATCTGCACCACCCGGCGGCTCCCTACCCTGGTCAGACCGATGGCACCGATGTTCTCGCTGTAGGAGGTGGTGCCGTTGCCGGTGCCAAAGATCCCGGCGATCAAGCACCCCACCCCTTCCATGCCGATACCCCGGTTGACCGTCTTCGCATCGGGCAGCGGTGCACCGGCCAACCGGGCACAGGCGTAGTAGTCGCCGACCGACTCGACGATCGACGCCAGATACCCCGCGATCATGCCGACCGCCGCCGCGGCTCCAAAGACGGGAATCCCCCACTGGAACGGCATCGGCACTCTCACCCAGGGGGCCGCGGCCACCGTCTCGCCCGAGACATGCGCCGGGTGCCCGGGTGGAAAGACCCCGGCGGCCGTGAGCACCCAGGCCACCCCCCAGGCGATGAGGATCCCCAGCATGATGGGGAAGAGCTCGAACGCCCGATGGGTGCGCCGCATGTACTGGCTGAAGAGGATGATGAGCACGATGGTGAGTCCACCGATCGGCCAGTGGCTGCCGGCCTCGGGCGCCCCGATCCGGAAGAGCGACAGACCGATCAGAGCGATGGTGGGAGCGATCGTCACCGGCCCGACAAAGCGCAGCAGCCGTCCAACCAGACCGCTGTAGCCGACCGCCATCTCGAACAGCGAGCCGAGG
>CALILB010000346.1 GCA_938016625.1 uncultured bacterium
GCCGGCACGGAGGCCGTCCGCTTCGGAGCGTAGGGGCGGGGCTTGTCCCCGCCCGAGGGAGGGCACAAGGCCCTCCCCTACGGACCTACAAGCCCGGGTGGCCGAGGGTCCTACCTCTTTGTTCGGGCTCCGTGCTCCTCGACGGAGAGGATCCAGCCGGCGATCTTGCCGGGTTGGATTCGCTTCTCTTCGTCCCAGAAGCGGAGGTTGCGCAGATAGCGGCTCGAGGTGTCCTCGAGGGGAATGGCGGCGGTCTCCTCGTGGATGCGTCGGATGCGGTCGATCCAACGGGCACAGTTGGCTACGCGCAGATCGACCCAACCGTCGTGGACCCAGTTCTCCAGGTTCTCTGGAGTCACGGTCACGTTTTCGGTCTTTGCTGGGACGATGACCTCGGGCCCGCGGAGGATCTCCCCCGAGTCGAGGAGAATTGGAATTCCCACCGAGAGCACCTCGTTGGCGATCCGCGGCTGCTCGCGCACCAGGGTGTCGAGGGCCTTGGCCAGCTGCTCGGGTGTCGACTCCCTTACCGCCGTCATGGTGACCAGGGCTTCCCGCAGCAGATGAGCCTCGAACAGCAGCTTGGTGTTGCGTGGCGGCCCCAGCATCTCGAAGGCAACACTCTTGGTCTTGCCCTGCTTCTCGACCTCCATCATCCGCTCCAGAGCCCAATGGCGCATCAACCCGGCGCGGTAGGTGGGGCCGAGGACAGCGTTGTCGAGGGCGTTGATGACGTCGTGCCCGGTGTTGCCCCCTTCGATCTCGAAGATCATGTACTGAGCGATCTCCTCGGGGGTGACGAACTCCATCTGCCGGGCGGTCGTCAAGAGAGCGAACTCCTCGACGCTGAAGATGCCGTTCTCGCCGGTATCGATGTAGGCGGTTTCCAGAACATCGTCGGTCGGCTCGGCAGCCTCGGGCTCGATGGTGGAGAAGACCTCGCCCAGCGGTCGCGGCTTGGCTTCTACCAGACGGATCGGCTTGCGCCGCCGGTAGATCGGTCCATGTGCAATCTTCTTCCAGGCGATGGCCGCCGCCGGCTTGATCTCCTTGGTAATCGGGGCATCCGGGGTGCGTGCCATGAGGAACAGCAGCATGGAGTGGGCACCGGCCACGGCGCTTTTCGATAGCAGCACCCGGCTGGGCCTCTCCTCGGAATGGGTGTAGGGGACATTGAGCCCCATCCCACCGGTGCCACTGGTACCTACCTTGAAGTAGACGCCCGTTTTGGCGTCGCTCATCCCCCGATAGAGAACTTGGATATGGCGAATCAGCCGCGGGATGTAGAGGGCCTCGAGTAGGGCCTCTACATCCTCACGGTCGACGGTATCGGCAGCAACCTGCTCGAGGACCTTCTCCGACGAGCTGTAGACATCACGGTAGGCGATACCCGTGGCGGTATTGACGCAGTCGATGACGATGTCGGGGCGACCCTCTGCGAGCAGGTGGTAAAGGAGAAACGAAGGCAGATCCTCGTCTCGAAGCTGACTCAATTGCTGGCCCAGGCGGTCGAGATCGGAAGCCTCTTTGTCGACCGGACCAAAGATGTCACCGCTCGAGACGGTTATGCTGGTGTCACCGGCAAAGTGCGAGAGCTGCTCCTTGGCCTCCTCCGACTCCTCCTGAAGCAGGCTATGTATCTGGATCTCCCGCGGCCTGCGTTCCAGCAACTCGCGGCAGACCGCCATCCCCACCAGGCCGTAGCCGCCGAGGACCAGGATCTTTTTTCCTTCGATATTCACGTTCTTCCTCCTTACCAGGCCGGCAGAGCCGGCCTGGTCATAAGAAGTCCACTTTGGCTCGGCCTACGATTGCACCTTCATCAGGCGAGCTTCGAGTGCCTCGAGCTCGTCGCGCAGTCCCTGTGGCAAGCGGTCGCCGAACTTGGAGAAGTGGTCGTGTAGGAGCTGGATCTCCGCCAACCAATCGTTCGGGTCGCCGCTCAAGAGCTGTTCGAGATCGGAAGCCGCAACATCGAGTCCGTCGAGGTCGAGGGCATCCTTGGTCGGCAGCAAGCCGATGGCTGTCTCCCGGTAATCGGCGGCATCGTCGCAGCGCTCGAAGACCCACTTGAGCACGCGGCTGTTCTCGCCAAAGCCGGGCCACAAGAATCGGCCGTCGTCGTCCTTGCGGAACCAGTTGACATAAAAGATGCGCGGCATCGTGCCCCAGTTGCCCTCGGCATCGGCGCCACCCTTTTCACCCACCGCGAGCCAGTGAGCGAAATAGTCGCCCATGTTGTAGCCGCAGAAGGGCAGCATCGCCATCGGATCACGGCGCAGCTCGCCAACTGTGCCGGCCGCTGCTGCCGTCTTCTCCGAAGCCATGGTCGCGCCGAGGAAGGTGCCGTGGCGCCACGAGAAGGCCTCGGTCACCAGCGGTTGGACCTTTGCCCGCCGGCCACCGAACAACATGGCGCTGATCGGAACACCCTTTTGATCCTCAAACTCGGGCGCGATCACCGGACATTGCTTGGCAGGCGCTGTAAAGCGGGCATTGGGATGGGCCGACGGCCGGCCGGATTCCGGCGTCCACGGGCGTCGCAGCCAGTCGACGACCGCCGCGGGCTCCTCGTCGTACATATCCTCCCAATAGACATCGCCATCCTTGGTCAGCGCGCAGTTGGTGAAAATGCTGTTCTCGGTGAGCGACAGCATGGCGTTGGGGTTGGAATGCATGCTGGTTCCGGGGGCCACACCAAAGAAGCCGCCCTCGGGGTTGATGGCCCAGAGGCGGCCGTCGGGACCGAACTTCATCCAGGCGATGTCG
>CALILB010000347.1 GCA_938016625.1 uncultured bacterium
GGCAGGAAGAATAGGGGGGGCCTGCACCCTCCCGGGCGGGGCGAGAGCCCCGCCCCTGCAACGGGCGAGGCGCTGCAATATACTGCACGCCTCGCCTTACTGCATTCTGCGGGCTGTAACATGATGCGTTCGCCGACGAGCCTCCGGCTGGCCTGGAGCGTGCTTCTCCTGACGCTCTGCCGCGCTGCCTCGGCCCAGCTGACTTCTGTCGAAACCGACGATCTGCGGCTGCTCTACTTCGAGCCGCACCAATCCTTCCTGGCACCCCACGTGGCGCGCTGTTTTCACAACTCGCTCGGTTTCCATCGCCAGCTCTTCGACTACGAGCCCTGGGAGGAGATCACCGTTCTACTGAGTGATTTCTCTGATAGCGGCAACGCCGCCGCCGGCGCGGTACCGCGGAACAACGTGTCGATCGAGGTTGCGCCGCTGGACTTCGCCTACGAGACCATCTCGGGTAACGAGCGGATGAACTGGATTATGAATCACGAGCTGGTGCACATCGTTGCCATGGACCAGGCCAGCTCCAGCGACCGTTTCTTCCGGCGGGTATTCCGGGGCAAAGTGACACCGGTCTCTGAGCATCCCGAGACGATGCTCTACTTCTATCTGACGGCGCCGCGGGTGTCCGCTCCTCGTTGGTACTCGGAGGGAATCGCTACTTTCATCGAGACCTGGATGGCCGGTGGTATCGGCCGGGCCCAGGGCTCCTACGACGAGATGGTCTTCCGCTCGATGGTGCGGGACGGGAGCCACTTCTACGATCCCGTGGGACTGGCGTCGGAGGGCCGCAAGATCGACTTCCAGGTCGAGACCAACTCCTATCTCTACGGCACCCGGTTTCTCTCCTACCTGGCCTATCGCTACTCGCCCGAGTTGCTCATTCAGTGGGTCTCGCGGAGCGACGGCAGCAAGAGGTACTTCGCCAGCCAGTTCAAGCGGGTCTTCGGGGCTCCGCTCGATCGGGTGTGGCAGGAATGGATCGCCTGGGAGCACGAGTTCCAGCGGGCCAACCTGGAAGCGATCCGCACCTACCCGACGACGCCCTACCAGGATCTCACCGAGCGTGCTCTCGGCTCGATCTCCCGCTCTTTCATCGATACCGAGCGGGGCAAGCTGTACGCCGCCTTCAACTACCCCGGGGTGGTGGCGCACATCGGCGCGATCTCGCTCGACGACGGCTCGATCGAACGGATCATCGACATCAAGGACCCGGTGGTGTTCACGGTCACATCGCTCGCCTTCGATCCCGACACCGGGACGCTCTTCTACACCACCGACAACCACGAGCACCGCGACCTGCGTCAGGTCGATCCCGAGACCGGCGAATCCGCGACTCTGCTCAAGGATGCACGGGTAGGAGACCTGGCCTTCAACCGTGTCGACCGCTCGCTGTGGGGGGTCCGCCACCTCAACGGGATCGCCACCCTGGTGCGGATCCCCTATCCCTACGACACGTGGCAGCAGGTTCACTCATGGCCGTATGGGGAGGTTATCTACCATATCGACGTGTCGCCCGACGGGCGTCGGTTGTCGGCCTCGTTGGGCGAGATCAACGGGCGCCACAGTCTGCACATCATGGAGATCGATCGCCTGCTCGAGGGTGATCCGACGTCTGTCGCCGAGGTCGACTTCGGCACCACCATCCCAGCCAACTTTGTCTTTTCGCCCGACGGCCGTTTCCTCTACGGCAGCACCTACTACACCGGCGTCTCGAACATCTTTCGCTACGAGCCCGACACCTACGAACTGAAAGCGGTGAGCAACTGCGAGACCGGGTTCTTCCGTCCGTTGCCTCTCGGCGAGGACTCATTGATCGTCTTCCGCTACTCGGGCGACGGCTTCGTGCCGTCGAAGATCGAAGCGAGGCCGCTCGAGGACGCTGAGCCGATCACCTTCCTTGGGCGTAGGATCGTTGAGAAGCACCCCGTGGTCAGGGAGTGGAAGGTGGGCTCGCCGGCCGACATCGACCTCGAGGCGATGGTCACGAATCGGGAACCGTACAAGCCCATACGGCGTCTCGGGCTCGAGTCGCTTTACCCCATCATCGAGGGCTACAAGGACTCCGCGGCCATCGGTCTTCGCATCAACCTGTCGGATCCGCTGCGGCTCAACCGCGCCTTCCTCACGCTTTCCTATTCGCCCGACGAGGAGCTGGCCAGCGACGAGCGACTCCACGCCCACCTCGAGTACCGCCGCTACGACTGGCGTGCCTCGTTCAAGTACAACTACGCCAACTTCTACGATCTCTTCGGGCCTACCAAAAGAAGCCGCAAGGGGTACTCGTTGGGGGTCGGCTACGATCGGCTCCTGCTGCTCGATCGCCCGCGCCGGCTGAATCTCAGTCTGGACACGACGTTTTTCGGCAACATGGATCAGTTGCCGGGGTATCAGAATGTCGAAGCCACTTTCGACGAGCTGCTGACCGCCACTGCGCGCCTCACCTACAGCAATGTGCGCTCCTCACTGGGGCACGTCGACGATGAGAAGGGATGGCGCGGCGAGCTCGTGGTCCGTGGCCAGCGGGCAGACGGCGAGCCAGTCCCGGCCGTTCTCGGCAAGCTCGACCTGGGTCTGGCACTCCCCCTCGGCCACTCCTCGATCTGGCTGCGCAACGC
>CALILB010000348.1 GCA_938016625.1 uncultured bacterium
GCCCGGGCGGCTCCGGGGAGAGCGACGATCAACAGGGCAGTCGCCAGGAGAGACGCGACCGACAGCGCGGTCGCGATTCGACAGGGAGTCCTCGTTTTCAGACTAGGCATGGATTCCGCCTCCAAGCTCGATCATGATTTCTTCGAGCGCGTCGGTCAGAGCGTTCATGGTGCGGGGTCTGGCGTCGACAGGAACGACGGCCGACCTGTGGAGCTCTTGTTTGGCTGGATGGCCAAAACCGTGGGGTGGCTTCCTGGTTTCGGGTGTGTCGGTGTCTTCGCCGGCGACGACGGTCTCGATCGAGGGGTAGAGAAGCGGAGCGACACGGCCGACCACCCTGACCTCCATCTCTTCCGTCTCAGAAGAGTGTTCGACTTCTTTGGCCCGTTTATCGCTCACGACACCTTTCCTTGCCAGCGTCAGCGGTTTTCGCAATGCCTGTGCCAAGTTGTCGAGGCACCTTCAACCTCTGAGAAGAAAGGGGGTTATGGGGCGGTTGTGAAGGATTTCACTGCCGATTCAGGATGGCGGTTTGGTTACGATCGGTAACGTTGGTGTCATATTTCACAATGTCTATATGCCGGTTCAGCGAAAGTCATGGCTCGGAGCAGCGGCGATCTCGCTCAAGCGCCAGAAGCGCTCCGCCTTGAGCGAGAGGGTGCCGTCCTTCTTCTGCAGGACCCCCTCCACCACCAGACCGGGGGAACCGACGATGAGCTGCCGGTTGGCCTGCAGCAGATCGGGGGTGACCAGAGCCTGTGACATGCCGGTCTCGTCCTCCAGCGTGAGAAAGAGCAACCCCTTGGCGGTGCCCGGCCGCTGGCGCACCGTCACCGAGCCGGCAGTGCGCACCCGCTGGCCGTGAGCGCAAGCGCTCAACCGAGCGGCGGGGACGATCTGCTGCCGGTCGAGGCTCGGACGCAGATGCTCGAGAGGGTGCGGCCCGACAGTGAGCCCGGTGCCGGCATAGTCGGCCAGGGTCTCGTCGTAGGGGGACATCTCGGGGAGAGGGCTTAGCCCGCCCTTCCCCCGCCCGGGCGTAGGGGCGTAGGGGCGTAGGGGCCGAGAAGACCGAGTGGGGTGGGGACCCCTAAGCCCCTGAGCCCCTAAGCCCCCAGGCCCTTCTTCTTCGAACATCTCCCCCGCCGGCCGCGCCGCGCGCGCGACCTGCCATAGCGCCGCCCGCCGGGTGAGCCCCAACGAGCCCAGCGCCCCCACCTCGGCCAGCACGTCGAGCTCCTCGCGACGCAGCCGGCAGCGGCGGGCGAGGTCATCGGCGCTGCGGAAGGGTCGCTTGGCCTGCTCGCGCTCGATAGCCTCGCCGGCATCTTTGCGCAGACCTTTGACAAAGCGCAGCCCGAGACGGGCGACGCCCGAAGGGCTTAGCCCGCCCTCCCCCCTCCCGGGCTTAGGGGCGTAGGGGCCTAGGGGACTAGAAGACCGGGTTGGGTGGGGGGCCCTAAGCCCCTGAGCCCCTAAGCCCCTAAGCCCTTCTTCCTCCCACCGACATTTCCACCCCGAGGCATTCACATCGATCGGTGCGATCACGACGCCGTGCCGCTGGGCGTCTTTGACCAGGGTGGCGGGGTGGTAGAAGCCCATCGGCCAGGCGTTGAGCAGGGCGATGAGAAAGGCGGTGGGGTGGTGGGTCTTGAGATAGGCGCTGGCGTAGGCGATCAAAGCGAAGCTCGCGGCGTGGGACTCGGGGAAGCCGTAGAGAGCAAAGGAGGTGATGGCGTGGACGATCTGCTCCTGGCCCTCACCGGTGATCCCCCGCTCGCTCATCCCCCGGCGGAGCTTCTCTTCGAGCTGCTCCATCCGCTCGGCCGAGCGCTTGAAGCCCATCGCCCGCCGCAGGTCCTCGGCCTCACCACCGGAGAATCCCGCCGCCACCATGGCCACCCGCAGGATCTGCTCCTGGAAGAGCAGCACCCCCAGGGTGCGTTTCAGGATCGGCTCGAGGCTGGGATGGGGGTAGGTCACCGGTTGCCGCCCCCGACGACGCTCGAAGTAGGGGTGGACCATGCCGCCGACGATCGGACCGGGGCGGATGATGGCCACCTGGATGACCAGGTCGTAGAAACGGGTGGGCGCGTTGCGGGGGAGCGAGGCCATCTGCGCGCGGCTCTCCACCTGGAAGACGCCGACGGTGTCGGCACGCCGGAGTCCCTCGTAGGTGGCGGGGTCGTCGGGGGGCAGGTGGGCGAGGTCGACCTCTTTGCCCTCGTGGGTGCGGATCAGCGGGATGGCCTCCTCCAGCGCCTGCAGCATTCCCAGCCCGAGCAGGTCGACCTTGATGATCCCCAGATCGGCGCAGTCGTCCTTGTCCCACTGCACGACCACCCGGTCCTCCATGGCGGCGGGCTCGAGCGGCACTACCTCGTCCAGCCGGCCGGCGGCGATGACCATGCCGCCCGAGTGCTGACCCAGGTGGCGGGGGAGGTTCTGGATCCGGCGCCACATCTCGGCAAAGAGCCGGATGCGGGGTGCCTCCGGGTCGAAGCCGGCGGCCGCCAGCTCCGCGGTCAGCGACTTGGGGTCGCCCCGGCTGGTGTCGTAACGCCAGGTGCCGAGCTGTTTGGCCAACTTGTCGACCTGCTCGGCCGAGTAACCCAGGGCCTTGGCCACCTCGCGCGCCGCCGAGCGGTCGCGGTAGGTGATGACGTTGGCGGTCATGGCGGCGCCGTGGGGGCCATAGCGCCGGTAGACATACTGGATGACCTTCTCCCGCTGGTCACCCGAGGGCAGATCCAGATCGATGTCGGGCCACTCGCCCCGCTCCTCCGACAGGAATCGCTCGAACAGCAGCTCCATCTTGACCGGATCGACGGCGGTGATCGCGAGCGCGTAGCAGACGGCGCTGTTGGCGGCCGAGCCGCGGCCCTGGACCATGATCCCCTCGCGTTTGCAGAACTGGATCAGGTCCCAGACGATGAGAAAGTAACCGGCAAGATCCAGCTTCTCGATCATGGCCAGCTCCCGCTCGAGCTGTGCCTGGGCACGGGCGGTCAGCGGCCGGAAGCGCGCCCGCGCCTCGTTCCAGGTGAGGTGGCGGAGATAGGAGCTGGGGGTCTCACCGGGGGGAAGCGGGTAGTCGGGGAAACGGTAGCCGAGATCGGCGAGGGTGAAGTCGAGCCGCTGGGCGAGCTCGAGACTCCCGGCCAGCGCTGCGGGTTGGTCGGCAAAGAGCTCGGTCATCTCCCGGGCCCCTTTGAAGTGGCGCTCGCGGTGTGCCGCCAGCAGCCGGCCGGCGGCGTCCAGCTGGGTGTGCTCGCGGATACAGGTGAGGATGTCGTGGAGCTGCTTGTCCTCGGGACGGGCGTAGCGCACCCCGTTGGTGGCCACCAGCGGGAGCCGTAGCCGTTGTGCGAGATCGGCCAGCCGTTGGTTGCGGTGCTCCTCTCCTCGCAACCGGTGACGTTGCAGCTCCACGGCCACCCGGCCGTCGAAGGTAGCCACCAGCCGCTCCAGCCAGCGCCGCGCCGCCTCGACCCCGGAGGTTTCCAGGACCCCGGCCAACGGTCCTTCGTCGCCACCGGTGAGACACCAGAGCCCGCCGGCGTGTTGCTCCAGCAGCTCCCGGTCGACCTGCGCCTCGCCCTTGGGACGATCGCGGGCGGCGGCGGTCACGAGCCGGCAGAGGTTGCGATAGCCGGCGCGGTCGGCAACAAGAATGGAGAGCCGCCCGTTCCCCGCACCCATCTCCACTTCCGCTCCCACGATCGCCTTGATCCCCGCCTGTTTGGCGGCCTGGTAGAAGCGGGGGGCGCCGTAGATACCGTTGCGGTCCAAGAGCGCGACCGCCGGCAGCTCGAGCTCGGCCGCACGTTGGATCAGGTCCTCGGGTTGCGAGGCACCGTCGAGAAAGGAGAAGGCGGAGGCGGTGTGGAGCTCCGCGTAAGCGAGCTGTCTTGGGTGGGTGGTGGGGTAGCTCCGCTGCCGGAGCTTCTCCTTGTGCGCTCCAGGGGAGAGGTAGCTCGAGCGGCCCTGGCCGGCGAGTCTCTCGAAGTCGACGGCGGGGGCCGTGGTGTCGTCGTCGCCCACCCGGGTGGAAGACCGCGAGGGTTCGGCCGGCACGGAGGCCGGCCGCTTCGAGGGTAGGGGGTCCCTCTTCTCAGTCATAGATGCCGTCGGCGAACCAGTCGCCGCTCTGGCGCTGGCGGAAGATACGGTAGAGACCCCCGTCGGTGAGCTCGACGTCCCAGTAGTCCCGCTCCACCGGTTGCTCCCGCCACCAGCCCTCCTCGAGGGTCCAGGGGCCGGAGGCGACCTTGATCCGTCCAGCGAGCCGTGGTCTCTTGGCCGATCCTTCACGGACCACCGTGGCGATCTCCACCGGGTGAAGCTCGCTCTTTCTGCAGATCACTTCGATGGGCACCGGTGGGCGGAGCACCCGCACGCTCAACAGTCCCCGCCCTGCGCGTGGCTCGGGCCGGATCTTGGGCGGGGGTGGAGGGAGATACTCGACCAGGGTGGAGCGCTCGGGTCGATGACCGTCTACCGTGCGGGGCGAGCCGATGCGGTCGGATCCCAACAGGGTAAAGAGACGCGCCATGGTGGTGGCCAGCTTGTCGGGAGAGAGCGCCGCTGGGCCAAACAGCGAGAGCTGGGCCTCGCGTGGGCGGTCGGGGTGGGCGACCAGGGTAAAACCGGTGACGGGTGCTCCCGGCGGTTTGCCCTCGAGATCGAGACGCAGCAGGGTGAGTAGGGTCTTGACCTCGCGGGTGGGGGCCGGCAGCTGGAGGGAGCGCTGGTGGTAACCGTCGGGATCGAGCGCCAGTGAGAGCTCCAACCGGGCGCAGGCCAATCCCCGCTGCTCCAGACGCCGGCAGAGACGCTCGAGGGCCGCCCGGGCGATAAACAGGAAGGGCTCGAGGGCGACCAGAGGCCACTCGAGCTCCATCCCCTCTTCGAAGGTCGGGGGTGGCTGGTAGGGGGTCAGGGGGTGGGGGTCCAGACCGCGAGCTTTTTCGTGCAGCTCTTGGCCGGCGTCGCCAAGACGACTGGCGATCTCGTTTTTGGACAGACGGGCGAAATCGCCCACCGAATGGACACCCCAACGCTGTAGGGTCTCCAGCACCCCGATCTCGGGGGAGAGACGGTTGAGCGGCAAGGGCGCCAAAAAGCTCGCCTCCTCACCGCCGGGGACCACGGTGGGGGAGTCGGGTTGCTCCGCCGCCACCCGTGCCGCCAGCTTGCTCGAGGCGATGCCGATCCAGGCCGGCAGATTCGCCTTGGTGGTGGCCACGGTCAGGGCGTGGCCCAGGTCGTCCTCCGGTGACTCCCCCGGAAAGTGGCGCTCGAGACCGGTCAGCTCCAGATAGACCACCCCCTCGCCGGCATCCTCGATGCGGGGTGAGAAGCTCTCGGCGATCTCCAACAGACTCTCCTGAGCCGCCTGCTCGCAGGTCTCGTCCCGGGCGCGGGCGGCGAGCTTGGG
>CALILB010000349.1 GCA_938016625.1 uncultured bacterium
CTGGAAGCCGTAGCCGTGGTCGTCTACCGTCTGCGCAACGCTGACGTCCTCGAAACTGCCGCCGCCGAGGTTGCGGTAAAGCCGATTGTCGAGGTTCTCTGTGCCCGGCACGATGCCGTTGTAGTTCGCCACGTAGAGATCAAGCCGGCCGTCGCCGTCGAAGTCGGCGAACGCTGCCGCCTTGCCGGCGCCGGCGTCGTCCACCTTGGCGGCGGCGCTCACGTCCTGGAAGTAGAACCCGCCCATGTTGAGCGCCAGGACGTTGGGCTCGCCGACTTGGGTGAGGTAGAGGTCGAGATCGCCGTCCCCGTCGACGTCGCCGGCGGCGACCGCGGAGGCTTCGGACAGGCCCGGCAGGCCATTGCCCGTTGATCGGTCGGTGAAGTGTCCCGTACCATCGTTCTCGAACACTCCGACCTGGCCGCTGGCGGCTCCGAGGGCTACGACGTCCGGATCTCCGTCACCGTCGAGATCGACAAACGCGCAGCCGAAGCCGAGATAGCCGTCCGCCTGCGGGTACTCCTGCATGACGTAGACGAGGCCGCGCGCCACAGCCTCCTCGGTGAAGGGCTGCACCTCCAGGGTGGCGGCGTGGGCGAACGCGCCGAGGCTCGTGAGAAGGGTCGCCGGCAAGAGCGCCGAGCGGGTGGAGGAGAGCGGGGCCATGGGCACGTCGTGACTACCGTAGATTTGTGCGTCGCCGAATTTAGTCTACGGCATTGTCTCTTGGATACCCTTGACCTTGGGTTGGATGTCGAGAACCTGGGTCCTTTTGTCGAGCATCAGCGGCAGGGCGCAGGTGAACATGCTGCCGGAAGTGTCGATGAAAGATAAGGTACTCGCTGTGGACCGGAATGTAATGGCAGAGGAAGGAGAGAGAGAATGGCTAAGGTAACGGGAATTGGCGGTGTGTTCTTCCTGTCGCGAGGCGAAGGAAAGGCCCTATCGTCGTGGTACGAGAAACACTTGGGAATGAAGCTCGAGGACTTTGGTGCCGCCATATTGAAGTGGGAAGACGATACTGCTGAGGACAACGGCCTGACTGTGTGGCACGTTGCAGACAGTAGCAGCGATTGGTTTAGTCCGAGCGAGTCGCGGTTCATGGTCAACTACCGCGTCGACGACCTGGAGGCGATGGTCGAGCAACTGACTGCTGCCGGCATCGAAATACTGAAAGGCCCGGAGTATCACGAAAATGGGGCGTTCGCTTGGATCATGGACCCAGAGGGCAACAAGATAGAACTGTGGGAGCCAAAGATCTGGGACGAGAAGAACAAGAGGCAGCGGCAAAGAGATCCTAAATGACTCCCGCGCCCATTGTCTTTTTCGACATTGCCGGACCAGAAGCTGAAGTACTTCGAAGCTTCTACTCGGCCGCGTTCGGCTGGTGGGTCTGTTGATGCGGACCGATCCGAAGTGCCAGGTGTCGTTGTCCTCGGCCTTTTTCGCGGTCCCGCAGGAAATCCACTCAGTTTGGTCGAGCCGTGTTGGCCACCTCTGGGATCGAGTTTGATCTTGAGGTTCTTGGAGTTTTTATGTACAGTATAGCTGTACAGGTACTATAGATGCCGAAACGCACGACTTACACTCAGGCCCGAGCCCACCTGGCCGCGATCTGTGACGAGGTCGCAGAGACCCGGGAGCCCTACATCATCGAGCGCCGGAGCGCCGAGAACGTGGCTCTGATCTCCGAGGACGAGCTCGGCAGCCTCACGGAAACGGCCCACCTGCTGCGCTCTCCCGCGAACGTCCGTCGACTGCTGACGGCTCTCGAGCGGGCTCTGGCTTCAGAGCTCGAGCCCACCTCTGTCGAGGACCTCCGGCGGGAGCTCGACCTTGGCGAAGAAGGGTAAGCGCGCCCCAACCGGGGGCAAGCGAGCCGCGATCTTCCACCCGGAATTCCGCGACGACCTCCGCTACTGGGTGCGCACCGACCGGAAGATAGCGCTGCGCGTTCTCGACCTCGTCGATGCGGTTCTTCGGGACCCCTTTCAAGGTCTCGGCAAGCCCGAGCCGCTCAAGTTCTACCTCGCGGGGTGCTGGTCCCGCCGCATCACCCAGGAGCACCGCCTGGTCTACCTCGTTCGCGAGAGCCGGATCGACTTCCTCCAGGCGCGGTACCACTATTGAGAACGACGGAGTGCTAGCCTTCGGGACAGGGGTCACTGATTCAGTAAAGGGAGGGTGTCATGAAGCACAAAATGCGCTGGTCGATGATCTTGTGTTGCGTGTTCTCCTTCGCCGCGGCGGTCGAGCTTCCCGCGGCAGAGATCACACCGCCCGACGAGTTCTTCGGTTTCCAGCTGGGCGCGGATCGAAAGATGGCCCGTTGGGACGCCATCGTCGAGTACTACGAACTGCTTGCCCAGGAGAGCGACAAGGTCGTGGTCACCGATATGGGGCCCACTTCCAACGACCACCCCTTCCTCTTGGTCGTGGTGTCATCAGCGGAAAACCTGGGCAGGCTCGAGCGATTGAGAGAGGTGAACAACACCCTGTTTGACGCGCAAGGACTCGACGAAACCGAGGTCGATGCGCTGGTCGCGGAGGGCAAGGCCGTGGTCTGCCAGTCCATGAGCCTCCACGCCACCGAGATCGGCGGCACCCAGATGGCGCCCGAGCTTGTCTACGATCTGCTCACCCGAGATGACGAGGAGACCCGGCGGATTCTCGACAGCGTGATCCTCCTGCTGATCCCCAGCTTCAACCCGGATGGCCAGGTAATGGTCACCGACTGGTACAGGGAAACGCTCGAAGGCGAGTACGAGGGAGTGAACCTGCCCTGGCTCTACCATCCGTACGCCGGGCACGACAATAACCGGGATGGCGATTTCCTCAACCTCATCGAGTCGAAGTACGCCGCCAAGATCATGTATCGGGACTGGAAGCCGCAGGCCTACATCGACCACCACCACATGGGGAGCTATGGCGCCCGGTTCTACGTGCCACCCTACAGCGAGCCCATGCGCCCCTGGGCAGACCCGCTGGTCTGGCGTGAGATGAGTCTGTTCGGCGGCCACATGGCCTACAAATTGGAAGAGGCCGGGTTGTCGGGCATCCTCAACAAGGCCCAGTATCCCGGGTGGGGCCACTTCGGCTGGCACTGGATCACACCCTTTCACAACATGGCCGGGATGCTCACGGAGTCCGCTGGCGCCAAGCTGGCGACACCGATCTACATCCATCCCGACCAGCTCCGGGGCGGTGCCCGCGAATGGAAGAACTACGAGGCCCAGACGACCATCCCAACCCTCTGGCCCGGCGGTTGGTGGCGGCTTCGGGACATCGTGGAGCAGAAGAAGATCGCGGCCTGGGCCATGCTCGACGTGGCCGCACGGCACCGCGAGACCGTCGTCCGCAACGCCTACATCAAAAGCAAGCGCCAGCGGGAGCGTGGAGCCACCGGTTCCCCACAGGCGTATGTCATCCCCAGCGACCAACACGACCCACTGACGGCGGCGAAGATGATCAACACGCTCCAGCTATCAGACATCGAGATCTTCAAGGCCCAAGATGCCTTCGTGGTGGGCGATACGTCGTACGGTGCCGACTCGTATGTGATCCCTCTGGCCCAACCGAAGATGGGCCTCATCCGAAATCTGCTCGGCCGCACGCTCTATCCCGACAACGAGTGGACCCGGGGCCGTGACGGTGCCCCGCTCCGCCCCTATGACTCCGCGACCCACACCATGGCCGAGTACATGGGTGTGCGGGTGGATCCCATCGCCGCCGCGGTCGGGGCCGAGCTTGTCGAACTGGCGACCCAGGTGCCCCTCAACGGCACAGTGGAACCCAGCGAATCCGGCCATCTCCTCGACGGGAGGCTCAACGACAGCTTCAGGGCGGTCAATCAGCTCATGGCCGAGGGCATCGCGGTCCATCGTGTGGACGAAGCATCCCCAGGTTTCCGGCCGGGCGATTTTGTGGTCCCCGCCGGCGACGGGGCGACGCTGGAGCAGGTCGCCACGGCCACCGGCGTGGACTTCAAGGCGTTGGCGACCGGCCCGACCGCCGACCACGAGGTCGAGCCGATGCGGACCGCCATGTACAAGCGCTACTGGGGCGGCAACATGGACGAGGGCTGGACTCGTCTGGCCCTGGAGTCGTTCGACTTCCCCTACAGCTCGGTCAGGGACGCAGAGCTCCGGGCTGGAGATCTGCGGGCCAAGTACGACGTCATCATTCTGCCCCACGACCAGACCGACACAATGATGGGTGAACCCGAGGCCCGCCCGGGCCGGTCGGCGCCCGTCTATCCCCCCGATTACCGAAGCGCCATCGGCGACGAAGGCGTCGAGGCTCTAAAAGCGTTCGTGAAAGCCGGCGGCACACTGGTAGCCCTCGGTGACGCCACCGGGTTCGCTATCGAGAAGCTCGAGCTGAAAGTCCGAAACGCCGTCGAGGACCTCCCCGGGGACGAGTTCTTCTGTCCCGGCTCGACCGTCAAGGCAACCTTCGACAACAGCCACCCACTGGCCTACGGGATGCCCGACGAGGGATTGGTCCTCTTCTGGGGAAGCCCGACCTTCCAGATCGAACCGTCTCGACACAACGAGTGGTACGAGACCATCGTCCGCTACGCCGACCGCGACCTTCTGCAGAGCGGATGGCTCATCGGCGAGGAGCACATTGCCAAGAAGGCGGGGATGGTGGTGGCCAAACAGGGGGAGGGCAGAGTGATCCTCATCGGCTTCCGCACCCAGAATCGATTCCAAACCCACGGCACCTTCAAGCTCTTGTTCAACGCCCTGCTGCAGTGACTCATGCGTGGGTGCCACGTTCACAATTGTTGAATTGTGCGAACGGCTGCGCCCGGCGGACCGGACCCTAGTTGAACCCCAGACCCAGCAGATTTTCTGGGGCGGATCCAATTCTGGATAAGGTCCAGGATTCTGGTTATGATGGCAAGGTGATCAACGACGCCGAGGGTCTCTTGAGGAAGCACGGGTTGCAGGTCACCGCCCAGCGGCTGGCCGTGTTGGAAGCGATATCGGCCCGGCCGCATTCCACTGCCGACGAACTGGCCGACGATGTGCGAGGCCGCATCGGGTCGGTTTCTCGACAGGCGGTGTATGACGCGTTGGGAATGTTGGCCGAAAAGGGCGTGGTGCGTAGGATCCAGCCCGCGGGATCAGCGGCCCGCTACGAGGATCGGGTCGGTGACAACCACCACCACCTGGTGTGCCGTACCTGCGGCCGTATGGACGACGTCGACTGCGCGGTCGGCGCCGCTCCCTGCCTTACCGCGGCCGACGACTGGAGCTACGAGATCGACGAAGCCGAGGTCATCTACTGGGGCCGTTGTCCCGACTGTCTCGCGGCAACTCCGGGTTCGACGGGAGACTGAACCGGAGACCCGACCCGTCGCTCGAGTCCTGGACAAGCGCGACGATACCGATACCAACAGACCAAAAGCCGAAACCCAAAGCAACCAACCATTAGAAGGAGAGATCAGGAGCATCCACATGTCAGAGACTATGAAAAGCGCAGGCAAGTGCCCCGTGTTGGCTGGATCTCACTCACAGACGGCGGTTGTGACCACGGCGAACCAACACTGGTGGCCGAATCAGTTGAACCTGAAGATTCTCCACCAGAACCCTCCCGCGGGCGATCCGATGGGCGGGGAGTTCAACTACGCCGAGGAGTTCAAGTCACTCGACCTCGCTGCCCTGAAGAAGGACCTCGAGAATCTGATGACGACGTCGCAGGACTGGTGGCCGGCCGACTATGGCCACTATGGGGGGCTCTTCATTCGGATGGCGTGGCACAGTGCTGGCACGTACCGCATCAGCGACGGCCGGGGCGGCGCCGGCTCCGGCACGCAACGCTTTGCACCGCTGAACAGTTGGCCCGACAATGTAAACCTCGACAAGGCGCGCCGGTTGCTTTGGCCGATCAAGCAAGAGTACGGCCGGAAAATCTCGTGGGCCGACCTGATGATTCTTGCTGGCAACGTTGCCCTCGAGTCGATGGGATTCGAGACATTTGGTTTCGCCGGCGGGCGCGAGGACGTCTGGGAGCCCGAAGCGGACATCTACTGGGGGCCTGAGACCGAGTGGCTCGGAGACGAGCGCTACAGCGGCGACCGGGACCTCGAGAATCCTCTCGGCGCCGTCCAGATGGGTCTGATCTACGTGAATCCGGAGGGACCGAACGGCAACCCGGATCCGGTTGCGTCTGGCCAGGACATTCGAGAGACCTTCGCGCGCATGGCGATGAACGACGAAGAAACGGTTGCGCTCACCGCCGGAGGACACACCTTTGGTAAATGCCATGGTGCCGGCGATGCCGCCCTTGTCGGTCCTGAACCCGAAGCCGCCGGCATCGAAGAGCAGGGCCTCGGCTGGAAAAGCAGCTTCGGCAGCGGCAAGGGCTCGGATGCCATCGGCAGCGGCCTGGAAGGCGCCTGGACCCCTAATCCGATCCAATGGGACAACGGCTACTTCGACATGCTGTTCGGATATGAGTGGGAACTGACGAAGAGTCCCGCC